>JBBDJI010000012.1 GCA_040879965.1 Candidatus Babeliales bacterium
TTACATGGATTTACTGACATATCACCTTCACGGCTATTTTCACCAATGATCAAGCCTCCATAAACCTGCACACCTGGACTTACAAATAACACACCTCGTTGTTGTAAGTTATCTAAAGCATAACCAGTTGTGCTACCTGGCTCCATTGAAACAATAGCACCTTTAGTACGGGTCGGAATATCACCTTTATATGGTTGATAACCAGAAAAATGACAATTAAACAAACCAGTTCCTCGTGTATCGGTTAAAAATTGGCTACGAAATCCGAGTAATCCACGAGATGGCACTTCAAACTCCATACGTAAACGGTTATTTTTAAGCGGCTCCATATGCTTTAATTCAGCTTTCTTTCTGCCTAACTTTTCCATTACGACACCTTGATGATCATTATCTACTTCGATCATTACAAATTCTACAGGCTCATGCTTGGTGCCATCAATAGTTTTATAAATCACTTCTGGTGCAGAAAGTTGAAACTCAAAGCCTTCACGACGCATATTTTCAAATAAAATACCAAGATGCAGCTGACCTCGCCCAGATACTTTAAATGTTTCTGGTGAATCAGTTGGTTCTACGCGTAATGCCACGTTTGTTTTTAATTCTTTTTCTAAACGTTCCTTAATTTGACGAGACGTCAATAAAGAACCATCTTTTCCGCTAAATGGTGAATCGTTAACTGATAGAAATACTGATAATGTCGGTTCATCAATTGATACATAATCACACGGAGTCGGGTTTTCCGGCATACAAATAGTAGAACCAATCATAACCGGATCATTAAATCCAGTTACTGCTACAATATTACCATATTCTGCGGTTTCTACTTCTTTTTTGCTTAAACCATCAAATACATACATTTTGGTAATTTTTGTTGGTCTGCCAATTTTGCCATCTCTGCAACATACAATTTGTTGGCCAACTGATAATGAACCACTAAATATTCTACCAATTGCAATAGTTCCCAAAAAATCTGAATAATCGAGGTTGGTTACCAATAATTGCAAATATTCTGCACGGGGTTTTGGTGCTGGTACTTGCTTGATAATGGCATCCAATAAAGGAGACATATCGCCACTCATCAGAGTAGAATCTTGATTTACAAAGCCTAATTTAGCCGAACCATATAAAATAGGGAATTCTAGTTGGCTTTCATCAGTTGCATAATCTAAAAATAAGTCATTAATTTCATTTTCTACGCGATCAATTTCTGCATCGGGACGGTCAATCTTATTAATAAGAACTAAAGGCTTAAGATTTAATTCCAAAGCTTTACGGAGTACAAATCGGGTACCAGGCAATACACCTTCTGCCGCATCAACTAAAAGCAAGAAGCCTTCAACCATCTGCAGAGTACGTTCTACTTCGCCACCAAAGTCAGTATGCCCCGGTGTATCAACAATGTTGATCCGGTGATCATTATAAGCAATACCAGTTTGTTTGGCTAAAATCGTAATCCCACGTTCTTTTTCCAAATCATTTGAATCCATCACTCGATCAGCAGATGCATCAAATTGCATTCCTGCTTGCTTTAAAAGCTTATCTACCAGTGTGGTTTTTCCATGATCAACATGGGCAATAATGGCTATATTTCGTATTTTTTCTGACATAATCCCTATCCAATGTTTTATAAAAGTTTTCTATTTGTAAAATTACCCTTGTTCTTAGCTTATCAATTCTTTTCTAAAAGTCTAGCAAAATATTTCGTGATAGTCACCCCAAAAATGAGCATAAATTAAAACCTTATTTACAGATAGAAATGGTATTTGATATACTTAAAAAAGAGAAAAGGAGCTTAAAAATGAAAAAAATCATGAGCCTAATTCCTATTTTGCTCGGGCTAATCTTGTTCAATACTGCTATTTTGAACATCCAGGCTCAAGAAAGAAGTCCCCAAACCTATAAGCAAGTGAAAGAAAAGATTCTTGACTATAAAGATACGTTTGCAAATGATATAGCAACATTTGCAGTTCATGTACTTACAGTACTCCCCCCGCTTACTGATAGCCAAAAAAAATCGTTGAAAAATATACAGAGCCTTCTTGGTGAGCTTGCCACAATGAATTGGGAAAAAGAATATAAAGATATTCAAAGAATCCCGCAAACCTTGCAAGGCTCAGGAACTTTAAAAGAATTAACTAAAAAATTAGATAAATTAGAGGAACAAAAAGAAGAGTTATACATCGATTGGTCATCAAAAATTGCAGTTAAATACCCTGCCGCGCAATTAGTTGAACAATTGATTTCAGGAAAAATTCCTGAGCAAGAAAAAATCACCCTCAATTTAAATGAGCTCCATTCTTTTTTTAATGAACTCAATAAAGAACAAAAAAGGATAGAAAAACAACTATCAGAGATAAGCAAAAAGCTAGGAAAATTAGCAAAAAAAGAGCTGGTATCACAACCAAGAATAATAGAAATTTATAATGAACTAACTCAAAACCAGGAAAATTTGATTCGTGAAATTTTTGAAAATGATTTGCAGAGCAAATTATATTATGATTATTCATTATGGCAATCAATTTTCAAAACAATTATTGAAAAAGTAAACAAGGCTATTTCTATTCCCAAGGCTCAAGAAGCATCCTCAAAAATCTATGAACAAGCACGAGAAAAAATCCTTAATTACAAAGAGAAGTTCGCGAATGATATCGCTATACTTGCAAGCCATGTACGTGAGGTGCTTCCACCACTCACCAATCAACAAAAGCAAAGCTTAGAAAATATCGGCCATCTTCTTAATGAGCTTGCCGAAACAAACTGGAAAAAAATATATCGAGAAGAAACTCAACAAAGACCACCGCAAAAGAAGGGCGAAAGTTTTGAAGAATTATTTGAAAAAATGAAAAAATTAAAAATAAAAAAAATAAAAGTTTATGATTGGTCAAATCAAATTGCCAAAAAATATCCTGCTGCACAATTAGTTGAACAATTGATTTCAGGAAAAATACCTAATCAAGAAAAAATCACTATCAATTTAAATGAACTTCGCTCTTTTTTTAATGAACTTAACAAAGAACAGAAGCTCATTGAACAGCAAATTTTTGAAATTGAAAAAAAGCAGAGTGAAATTAGAAAAAAACAACTTACAACAAAACCGAGAATATCTGTGATACTTTGGGACATAGACCAAAATATGACATCTTTAACTAATGAAGTTTTTGAAAATGACTTACAAAACAAGCTTTATTATAACTTTGCTTTATGGCAATCAATGTATAAAGCTATATTAGAACAAGCTAAGAAACATATCCCATTCTAAAAAAAATAAGAGCTAATCAAAACTTTTAAGAATTGATCAGCTCTTATAAATTTACTTATGCCAAATTATTTAAAATTCAGGCGCATAATATGGTAATAACGCCATCACGCGTGCTTTTTTAATTACATGCGAAAGCGCACGTTGATGACGCGCACAAACGCCAGATATACGCGAAGGTAAAATTTTACCTCGCTCAGTTAAAAAGCTTTTTAACACTGGTACATTTTTATAATCCAACACAGTTTCTACTTGTTTCGCTCCACAAAAGCGGCAATGCTTACGAGGTGCAAAAGATAATCTACGTGCTTTTTTACGTAATAAACGACTGCTAATTTTTAATTTTGATGTTCTTTTTTTTACCATTTTATTCCTCAGTTTCTTCTAAATCTGCGTCATTTTCATCATCTTCTTCTACTGATTTGGCAACCTTGGGCATTGGCGCTTCTAACGTACCAGTTGTTTTAAGTAATCCTTCCATTTTGTTTTCTCTTAAAAAAGTATCGACATCTTGTGAAGGAATATCTTCGAGAGATTCAGGTTTGTAATATGTTAGTGATTGATCCATATCAAGACGAGAATTCATAAAACGCATGATCATTTGAGGATATTTAACCGTAAACAATGAATGAATATCCTTAGTTAATTCATCAACATTATTAAGATTAGTTTCAAAACGAGTTAAAAAATAGACACCGTATTCATTATTTTGAACAGGATAGGCAAGTCTGTATTTACCCCATCGTTCAAAAGAAGTTATTGAACCGCCACTTTTCTTTACTAAGCGTTCAAACTCATTTTCTAACGCAGATGTTTCATCCGCGGTAATTTCGGGAATGGATAAAATAAGGGTTTCGTAACGAACCATAAAAAGAACTCCTACTAATTGGAAATGCTTTAAAGCATTATAAAACATTGGTTTTATTTAGTTATCTAAAAAAACACCCTAGAAATGGGCATTCTTAAAAAGAATATAACAAAAAAAAAGCTTTTCTGCTAGCTTGAAAAAAAAATAGCCGCTCATAAGAGCGGCTTAATTTAATTTTTAGATCAATTTTTGGTGACGTTGAATAACACGGCCAATAATTCTGAAATGATCTTTGCCACGAACTAACGCAACTGGTGCTTGTTTATGATTAACCGATTCTAAGACTATGAAGTCTTCAGTATAAGTCACTTGCATAATCGCACGAGTAGCCGTATCGTTGCCATATTCAACAGCCGCAATATCTCCTGAACGCGTCCATGTTTCTGGTGAAATAATTAACAAATCACCTTTTACAAAAATCGGCGCCATAAGATTATTATCAACTGAAAAAGAAAACATTGCATTATCTGTGGTATTTAAGATTGGTACGAACTCATCTTTATGTCCGCTTGTAATTTGCATAAGTTGATTATTATAAGGAGATGGGTTAGCAGGAATTTCTCCAACAACCGGAATAATTTGTACTTTCAACTCAACATCAGATTTTTCTGGCATGCTTACATTACTGTCTATGTTATCAGTACGCTGCTTGCGTTGTGCAAAAAGATCAACTGGATTTACTTCAAAAGCGTTAGCTAGCTTTCTTAATGAATCTTCATTCCAGCGCCTGGTTCCATTTTTTATATGCGTTAAGTAACTCTCGGACATCCCAGTCTTTTCTGCTAAGACTTTTGTGGTCCATCCTTTTTCCCTGAGCAACTCTTTAACACGCAATTCTGTCAAGGAAGACATAATGAGCTCCTCTTACTAATTTGTATTAAATGTGATAGTATGGTTATACAACTATAATTAATTCTAATTGTACACACTTAAATATTCTTGTCAAATGGAAAAGAAAACCCCATGCCCACGATAAAATACAAGCAGCGCTTCAACAAAGATTTTTTTGAAACTCAAAATTGGCAAGAAAATCAATTAGTCTGTGGTATTGATGAGGTTGGACGTGGCTGTTTAGCCGGTCCTGTTGTGACGGCCGCCGTTATTTTATTTCCTAATAAGAAAAGTCGCTTACTTAAAGATTCCAAATTACTTGACCAAGAAGAACGTGAAAAAGGCTTTGCATGGATTCGTAAAAATGCATGGTTTTCATATGGCATTATAAATCATAGAGATATTGATACATATAATATTTATCATGCAACGCTTCGTGCGATGAAGAGAACCTTAATGCAATTATTTGCTCACTGCCCCAATCTGCCTCAAAAAATTTTAGTTGATGCAATGCCCGTTAATCTTGAAAAAACAGCGTATAGCAATTTAGAAGTTATCTATTTTCCATTTGGCGAACGCAAATCAAGTTCGATTGCTGCTGCTTCAATTGTTGCAAAAAACATTCGTGATGAAATTATGCGCAAACTCGATCCAGTATTTCCGCACTATAAATTTGCGCGCCATAAAGGATATAGCACCAAGGTTCATCAACAAGCAATAAGAGAACACGGTCATTCAATTATTCATCGTCTGCGCTTTTTAGATAATAAGTACTGGCTTTCGGATGAACAAGCTACGCTGCCTTTTGAAAAAAATGATGAACATACATTAAAAATAGAATAAATTATTAATTAAGGATTTTCTCGTGCAAACAAAATCTTTTGCTGAGGTTATTGAAAGTTCATTAACTGGTTGGCTCGCACAAAGTTGGGAGTGGAATAATTTCCCTGCATTTGGCTCATTAGTGGTTATTGAACAAAAAAAAAGAATGCTATTCGGCATTGTTCATCAAATTCAAACTGGCTCCATGGATCCGGTTCGTTACCCATTTGCTTATCAAAAAAGCGAAGAAGAATTGCTGCTGGAACAACCACAAATTTTTGAATTTTTAAAAACTACGTTTTCTTGCCTTATTATTGGGTATCGAGAACGTGGTAATATTATTTATCAATTAGCTCCTGAGCCACCTAAAATTCACTCATTTATCACTTTACTCCAAAAAGATTTATATAAAGAGTTTTTTAGCACACATAAATATCTCCATCTCCTTTTTAGTCTTTCTAATCAATTATTTAGTCTTGATGAATTATTACTCGCTATCCTCAAGCAATTAAAAGATCATCAGATACTGAATGAAGATTATCTTGAGGAATTAATTGATCAATTTTGTTTATTAAATGGTAACGACTATAGACGGCTCAAGCTGCTGCTACAAAGAATCGAACAAATCCATTCTTCTTAATAAAGCACTTGGCATTAAAAAAATAGAAAAAAACTGATATACTATAAAAAATTAACCTTTTTTTAGAAAATAATTACCATGTTTAATATTTTAAAAAATACATTTGGCACTATTTTTTCTCAGTTTAATAAGATTCAAGGGCTATTTTCTCGCACTTCCATTGATGAAAAAACAATGCAAGAGTTGGAGCAACTATTAATTGAAGCAGATACGGGCATTCAAACGACCCGTGTTATTTTAACCAATCTTAAAGAAAAATTTCGCCAAGGCATTATTAAACAAGGTGAGGATTTAAAAAAAGCACTCGAACTAGAACTTGTTAATCTATTAAAGCCATTTACTCATTCTGAAAATCGTATTTATTTATTAGTTGGTATTAATGGCAGTGGCAAAACCACCGGTGCAGCAAAACTAGCCTATCAATACCAGCAACAAGGAAAAAAAGTTTTATTAGTAGCTGGTGATACATTCCGTGCTGCGGCAAGTGATCAACTTAAACAATGGGCAGAAAAAGTTGGCGTTAATATTGTATGTGGCAAAGAAAATCAAGATCCGGGATCTGTTGTGTTTGCTGGCTGCGAACAATTTAAAAAAGATAATTATGATATTCTTATTATTGACACCGCTGGGCGCTTACAAACAAAAATTAATTTAATGCATGAGCTTGCTAAGATTAAAAAAATTATTCTCAAGCAATTTCCTACTGAACCGATCACTACCCTGCTCACGCTTGATGCAATGCTCGGGCAAAATTCACTCGAGCAAGCAAAAGTTTTCCACGATTGCACTAAAATTAATGGCATTGTGTTATCTAAAATGGATGGCACTGGAAAAGGTGGCATTGTTTTTGCAATTAATGAAACGCTCCAAATTCCAGTAGCATATATCGCTCATGGTGAAAAAAAAGAAGATCTCAAACAATTTAACCCTCCTGAATATGTGCAGCAATTAATTGCCGAATAAATTTATTTTTTTTCTAATTTCTGTTTGTTTTGTGGAGCACTATTTTTTTCATTTTCTTGTTTTGATTGTGTCGCCTGTGCCGCTTGCTGCTCTTTAATTATCTGTTCATGACGTCTTGCTTGCTGTAATTGATAATTTTTTTTACTCCAACCACTCATTGCACATAAATTATTCAAGCAAAGGATTACACAAAAAACTAAGTTTTTTTTCATACAACTTCTCCATACATTTTATTTTTCTTTATCGGCTCTCAAAAAATTGTTAGGTTTAATGTAATCAAAAATCCTTAGAGATTAGAAGTATATATGAAATATAATGTTATTATTCTCATACAAGAAATCGCCGACCAACTCAAACATATTTATGAAGACGTTGTTGAGCAACAGCAAGTAGCCTGGTGGTTATTACAAGCAGTTACTCAAAAAACAAAAGTACAATTAATTGCCCAAGAAACCGTAGATTTAACCGAAATACAAGAAGCAACATTAAAAAAATGGATTCAGGAACATAGTCAAGATTTAAAACCATTACAATATATTCTTGGCTCAGTTCCTTTTTGCAATCTTGAAATTTTGGTAGAGCCACCAGTACTAATACCGCGCCCTGAAACTGAAGAGTGGTGTTGTGAGCTCATTGAACAATTAAAACAACTTCCTGATAAAAATATAATGATTCTTGATTTATGTAGTGGTTCAGGATGCATTGCATTGGCATTAGCAAAAGCATTACCACAAGCAACAGTAATTGGTACTGATATTTCAGAGCATGCTTTAGCTTTAGCGCAAAAAAATGCGCAGCATAATAAGCTTTTAAATATTAAATTTTTGCATTCAGATATTTATGATAAAATTCCTCAAGAATATAAATTTGATTTAATTGTAAGTAATCCACCTTATATTGCGCCCGAGGAATGGCAAAATCTTTCACCGATGGTTAAAAAATGGGAAGAAAAAATAGCATTAGTGGCCGATGATCAAGGACTTACAATAATCAGAAAAATTATTGATAATGCACATAATTGGTTACGACAAAATCCTGCTTTAACTTCTTTAAAAATTCCACAACTCATCATTGAAATAGGCTACAAACAAGGACAAGTAGTAAAAAGCTATATGGAAAATGCAACATTCAAAAATGTACAAATTAAAAAAGATTTATCAGGAAAAGACCGAATTGTTACCGGAAGGCTATAATAAATGTTTTCTTTGCGTGAAAAACGTAAGCATATTATTTCAGTCCATCTTAATCAAAACCATCTAGCATGCTATTGGCTTGAAAAATTAAAACAAAATCAATTTGAAGTAAGAGCCTATCAAGCAACAATATTGAAACGATTTGAATTTAAAAATCTAATTACTTTCAATAGTTTATTTATTAAAAGTACACTACAAAATTTTATTAAAAAGCATAATTTAAAAAAATCGGATGCTGTACTTTCTTTAGGTGGTCCCGGTTTTATTGAACAAATTATTAATCTTGGCACCGAAATACCACAAATATATCATCTTAATTGCGCAAAGAATGTTCCTATTTTTTGGGATTATCAACCAATGAGCTATGTAAAACAATCGAATAAAACCTATTATTATTGTTGTGCAATTACCAAAGAATTACTTTTCCAACAACAATTAATCGCATTAATGGTACCGATTACTTACACTAAAATACTTTCTCAACGTATATCTTTATTACACGCATGCAATTATTTTTTCCCTGATCAGCTGGCTCATGCAGTGATAAACAATCACGCTTCATTGCAAAATAGTATTCGTTATTGTATTGATCAATGGGATGTTGAATCACATATCATTAACTTTACTTCTTCACTCATACAATATAAACAGCAATTATTTGAAGCAATTGGCGCTTATTTGGCAGGAATTTCAGCATATGAAAGAATTTAATTTAATAAAGACGCTTTCTCCGCAAAAAAAACAGCGTTTAATATACTGGCTCTACCTGACAATTATTGCTTTTGTTTTAATATTTAGCTTAATAACAATCTATGCTATACATGGCATATATAGCTTATGGCAATATAAAACAAAATATAGAAATTTAAAAAACACCATTGCATATGAACAAACACTTTTAAATGAAATTAAATCTTTTAATGATCAACATAGTATTCTTAAAAAAAAATTAGCAAAAATAGATAAATTTTTACACAAACCGGCAAATCCTTGCCATTATTTGCAAATAATTTCTTCTTTAATTCCAGAAGAAGTTGCATTAACAACATATAAACAAGAAAAAAAATCCATGCAGCTTGAAGGACATGCTTTTGGTATGCAACAAGTAATTGCATTTTCACAAGCACTAAAAACTACTGATGTTTTTGATAAAATTCAATTAACTTCATTAACACATCAAGCTTCAAATAAGTCTACTCATGCCCCATTACGATTTGTTATTAAAGGAACTATTAAAAAGAATTTCATTCTTTCTTAATTTATAAATTGAGTAACGCCAAGACTTAAAAAGCCATGAGCATTACTTCTTAAAATATTAATCTAATATAAACTGTTAGATTTTTTATGTTCTGCTTCCAAATCATTCTGATTAAAAATATTCTTAATTTGTATAAATTCAATTTTGCAGCCGTAATTATCTGTAGTTTTAGTTGACATTTTATTAATTTTAAATTCTTCATCAACCCAATCATTTAGTGAACTACATTTTTTCCAATCGTTTTTAAGTTGAATATTATGTAATTCTTTTAAATCATTTTCATTTTTAATATGAGAAGCCTTAAAACCAATAAAGGGGATTACCTCTGGCAATTTATGATTTTTTTTATATCTTAAAAACATATCTAAATCTAATTTTATGTCTGAGATATTAATTGAACATTCACTATTTTCGCTACCTTTAATGTCTAAATTAGCAACACAACTATTCGCAACATGAGCAGGGTATTCACGATATAATTTGGTCAAAATTTCCGGCAGAAATATTAAAGTATCTGCTATTTCCGGATGACCGGTTCTTCTTATATCAGAATGTCCTGGATCCTTTCCATTTATTTTTGTTTTTAAACCAATAATGATCGCATTATCTTGTCGCTCAAAATAATTATCAATGCAAAGATGGTAAAGATATTTATTCATAATCATAAAAGAAGTTCCTATTGCCACACTTTTAATTAGTTTTGATTTAATTGATTCTGAAGAATTGTTAATCAAAGGATATGCTACTTGGCCAATTTCAGTTAAAGCGAATAATTTAAGCATCCATTCTGGATACCTTCCGAGCGGCTCTACTGCATCACCTTCTGAATAAAAATGAATAAGCTGTTTAAAATTTTTGGGGCCATATTTTTTTCCCTCGAGGCCTCTTATTGGACATGCTAGATGAATTATCATATCAATTGGTAGCAATAATTTTTGAGAAAGATTATTAATAACATTACAACCATGACTATGACTGATAAATGAGGTTTTTGTATCAATTTCATAATTTTCTTCTAAATATTTTTTGAGAAAATCAGCTGCATTTATACGTTCCTGATCAGATAATTCTCCACTCCAAAGAAATGATATTAAGTCTACGGTTTTTTTATGAGCAAAAGCATACCAGGTTGCAAATCGTTTAATATCAAGATAATTTTGTTTTTCTTTATCTTTAAATTCTCTCTCTTTAAAATATTGTGTTGATTCAGTACCCCAAGTACCATGCGTTACCACAATAACCGCTTTATTTTTATTATCTACATTATTAAAAGGTCGAAACTCATCTATTTTTCTGATACGCTTTTTATCTAATGAAGAAAATTCATTTCCAGAAATTGATTCATCCATTATATTAATCCAAATACCAGCATGATTTAAAGAATCTGGCCTTAAAAAATCATTTTCCATTCCATTTAACTGAACTATAGACCCCAAAGACAAAAGTAAAAACCATAACTTTTTCATAATTCATTCCTAATAAAAATTTTTAAGTTTTAATTTTTTACATAAATATATACTTAAAACATACTAGCTTCCAAATAGAAATAAGACAAGCAAATATTGATCTACTATGAAAAATCTCTTTACATTACTTTTAAAAAATGATCACAAAATTTGTAAAAATTACTTATTAGAATTCAAAAAAACAACATGATAAGATTATAATTTTTTGTAAAATGTAATTCATGTTATTCTATTATTTGGAATATCTTAAATTTTTTTAATTCGATTTTAGGTCATGCAAAAAATAAAACAGTTACCATTACATGAAGCACAAAAAATAGCGGCTGGTGAAGTTGTTGAACGCCCTGCAAATGCTATCAAAGAATTGATAGAAAATAGTATTGATGCACAAGCGCAACAAGTTCAAATTTATATTGAAAATGGTGGTCAATCATTAATTCGTGTGGTGGATAATGGATATGGCATGTCATCCAAAGATGCCCAAATTTGTTTTGATCATCATGCGACAAGCAAAATTAATACTGTAGAAGATTTATTAACACTGCAAAGCTTTGGTTTTCGTGGAGAAGCGCTTGCGAGTATTGCAGCAGTTAGTACCATTTGCCTGATCACCAAAGAAAAAAATACGTTGTTTGGCACGCAAGTTAACCGTGACGCACAAACAATCGTTGATATTAAAGAAGTTTCGTGCGCAGAAGGTACTGATATCACTATCAAAAATTTATTTTATAATGTACCGGCACGTAAAAAATTTTTAAAAACCGTTCCAACAGAAGTGCGTCAAATTACTCAATTATTCCAAGCCTTTTGTTTTGATTATCCTACTATTCATTTTTCATTGTATTCAGAAAATAAACTTGTTTATAATTGCCCTCCCGTTAAAACATTATTAGAACGAGTTTTTCAATTTTGGGATAGACAAGAAGCTGAACATATGATCAGTTTAGATTCCGCTGAAAATAAAGAGATCAACATATCAGGCATCATATCCAACCATCAATCGTTCCGATATGATAGATATCATCAATTTTTCTTTGTAAATCAGCGCTGGATAAAAAATCATCAACTTGCAAAAGCACTCCTTAAAGGCTACTTAAATGTTATTCCACAAAATCGATACCCCGCTGCCGTTATTTCTATTCAGATAAATAGTGCAGAAGTTGACATTAATATTCATCCAAGAAAACAAGAAGTACAATTTTTACATCCACGCATTATTGAGCAATTGATACAAAAAACGGTAAAACAAACCTTAGAAAATCATTTATCCCAGCACATACAAAAACCGGTTACATTTTCTTCAACACAAGAAAATGAACACAACTATTCTGTTGATCAACCATTCAAGCCCGCAACATTAAGGAATAATGAATTCATTCCTTCTTTCAGCTCATCGGCTATTGAGTTTGAATCTTTATCCATACCAGAACCAATAACGTATAGCGGCCAAGATAAGGAAATAAAACCGGCTCATAAAACTGATGAGAATCTTACTATTACGGTAGAAAAGCCATCGCCACTTTCTATGCAGAATATTCAATTGCTTGGACAATTGAAAAAAACTTATATTTTGGCGCAAGATAAAGATGGCTTATTTATTATTGATCAACATGCCGCTCATGAACGTATTTTATATGAACAATTTCGCACCCGTTTCAACGCGCTTGAAACTATTAATTTAATAACACCGCATATTGTTAGCCTCTCAGAAGATGAATATCAAACGATCCATCCCCATCTTGAACATATTGGTGAATATGGATTAGCACTCGAGCCGTTCGGCAATAAACAATTAATTATCCAATCAACTCTTGGGTATCTTAAAAAGGTTTCGTTTGAAACATTAATAAAAGAAATTATTAGTTTAATAAAAGAATATGCGCAATTACCACACGAAGAATTTCATAAAATGTTACATGAAAAAATACATGCGCAAATGGCATGCAAAGCAGCCGTAAAAGCGGGTGACACTTTATCAAACGAACAAATGCAACAATTGCTCAATGATTTATATGAAACAAAAAACCGGTTTGCATGCCCTCATGGCAGACCAACCGGCTGGCTTTTAACTACATATGAAATAGAAAAAAAATTCAAACGGAAGCTATAAACTAAACTTCCTGTTCGGGATGTTGTTGTATTAATAATGTGCGATATACATATGCATAGGCTAATGCAAAGAATGGAAAAGCAAATAAAACAAACCCCATGTGGAATGGTTGCGTAATTATGACCAATAAAAGAATTAATGCAAACAAATGCCAACGTATATTGCGTGTAAGCTTTGCACTTTTTTTAAATGATTCAATAATACCTGCATTTTGATCAACAATAAATAAGTGATAAAATCCAAAAACAATAGCAAAATAAATACCAGGAACTATAAATAAAAGTAATCCTAGAATGGTTCCCAACATATAAAGTAATGCAGCGATCGCATCTTTGAAAATTAAGTTATAGCAAGAAAAAAGCGTACTTACTTGATTTGGCTTATTATCATAAAAATTTAATGCTATTTTGCTCCATCCTAATGCTAAATAGCGATACGTTAAATAAAGAATAAGGACCAAAATAAAACTTGCAGCAGGCGCTTGCCAAGTTATATTTTGAAAGAATATTTTTTTTATTACTTCTTGATTTATTTCATTTTCTTGAAAAACGGCTTTAATTTTATCCAAAAAAAGAAGACTACTAACTATTAATGCAATAAAAAAACTTCCTATTAATGCCCCAAAGGCACTAAATTCTATTAAAATAAAATAACCAAAACGCTCAAACAACGTAAAAATACTAAACTTCAATGTTTCTAAATTTGAAAATCTTTTATTATTCACAATTATGTCCTTAATATTGCATTGTTCTTTTCCAGTTGTATTGATTTCATTATACGTATTATACAATCTGAAAACAAGCTTTTAATACCAAAAGCGATTACGTATTTGATTAATAAACATAATAAGTGGTGGTTCCCCACGCAACCGTAAACCATAATTAATCATGCCAAGCGCAATGAGCATTAGTATCACACGCGCTAATAACTCTCCGGCAGAAAGTACGAGCAAAATAATACCGCCAATAAGAAATAATAATCCCTGAAATTGATGTTGACGCATATCAATTCCTTTCTGTTTTAAATAACTCATAAGCATGCGACCTTTACATATTCAATTTTCCAATATACAATAAAATATCAATATCTAGCAGTAGATATAAAATAGAGGAAAAATATTAGAAAATTAACGGCTATTTCTATTTTATTCTGTTTTTTTGTTTCATACAATCATGTATATCAACCAAATTATCAAAATTTTTTTGATTCGCTATTGCAAAAAAACTATAATCAAACTAATTTGCCGCAAAAAAAGCCCTCTTTTAATAATGCAATGTTTTTGCAAAACACTAAAAAAAATAGCCGCTTAAGAAAAGCTTTCTCTGAAGATTATGAAAAGCAAAATAAATTATTAGCCACTATTATTGAATCAATTTTAAATCCTGACGATAAAAGAACAATTGCTGATTTTTCTGATCAACTTAAATCTTGCAGCCAAATTTATAAAAAATACCCCTCTCTAGGAAAAATTATTAAAAAACAACTTGAAGTACCAAGTTTTAAAAGTTTCATGAGCGAATTTAATAATTTATCAAAAAATGATATGCCAGAAAAAATTTATACAAAAACAGAAGTCATAGAAAGAAAACTTGATCATTGTAGCTGTTGGGAAAAAATACAATTTGTGCATACCATTTCACAAAAGTTTAAATAGCCTCTTTTTGAGCTCATCTAATTTTACACAATATTTGATTCATCAAAGCTCTTGTAAAAAACTTCTATACATAATAAAATTTATTTTATTAACAATAATTTTATAAAAAAATAGATAAATTCTAGATTTTTTTTCATTAATCAATTAAAGTTGCTAAACAACATGTAAATTCTTAACGAGGAGTTTTTAAAACCATGGCTTATAGTGTTAAATCTAAAAAAAGTGGCAAAACCTATTATCTGCATACAAAAGAAGTAGAACTTGCTGGTGGTCGTAAGCAAAGAATTTATTATTTTGCCGGCGCTGAGAGTAAAAATACTCTTGATGCAATACCTGAAGGTTATGAGGTTATGGAAAATAAACGTACCGGCCTTCCAATGTTACGCAAGAAAAAGTAAATTGCCGGAATTTATTTTTTAAAATAATTTCTCAAAAAAAATAAGTATTTGTTTTGCATTTCTCTGCGCATAGCAAGGAATATAAAACAAATACTTATTTTTTTGTGTTTATTTTCTATCTTCTGCGACCACGACGTTTCTCGTCGCCTCTTCCTTTTCTTCCTCGTTCATCTCTTCTTCGTTCACCTTTAAACTTATCCGGTCTTGGACGAGTAGGTTTTTTTCTTTTCTCACGATACACATCTTCAACTAAGTAAACCTTATGAGATTCGGTCGAAATTGGTGTTGATTGCATTGCACCTATACAATCTCGTAAACGATTTTCAGGAATTGAAATAAATGTTTTTTCTTTTAATACCCGAACTTTGGTCACTTCTTGTGGAAGTACTTTGCAAACTTGATATAGATAATTACGCACTATGTCTTCATCAAGGCCTGATTGTTGACCTAATTCCATACAAATTTCTTGTGGACCTACATCGGCGCTCACCCGTTTTAAATCTTCATGAATAATATCTTTGAAAAATTTATCTTCTAATGCTACCGCTAAAGAATTTTTTACTTCATCTTCGCTAAACGAATTTATGAGTTCTTTTACTACTTCATGTACACGTGATAATTTGCTATCTGGCTTCTTTGATTGCTCAATAAAATCTGATACCGCTCCCATTTTGGCATTAATAATTGCATCCAATGGTGGCACCGGCACTTCTTGTAAATTAGTACGAGCAATTTTTTCTAACCTACGAATTTTATGAAGTTCAGATCCCGAAACAAATACAATTGCTATTCCTTCCTTTCCAGCACGTCCGGTTCTGCCAATCCGATGAATATAGCTTTCCATTTCATCGGGAATAGAATAGTTAATAACATGGGTAAGATCTGAAACATCAATACCACGTGCAGCTACATCAGTTGCAATTAAAATATTAAAATCTTTATTTTTAAAGCCCTTGATCACTTGATTACGTAACGCTTGCCGCATATCACCATGTAAACAATTAGCTTTAAATCCTTTACTTGCTAATTCTTCCATAACTTGATTGGTAAGATCTTTAGTACGACAAAAAACAATACCATAAAAATCAGGTGCGGCTTCGATAAACCGAGCAAGTGCTTCCGTGCGTTGCCGCATAGGTACTACACAATAATATTGTTTAACTTGTGGCGCTAAAATATCTTTTTCTGCAGCTCTTACTGATAATACATCTTTCATGTGTGATTTGATAAGTTGTTTAATACCAGGCAAAACCGTAGCAGAAAATAACCAAATATTTCGATTTTTTGGCGCATATTCTAAAACACTATTAATTTCTTCTTTAAAGCCCATATCAAGCATGATATCAGCCTCATCAAGCACTAATACTTTAAGTGAGGAGAGCGTTAGTGTCTTGCGCCGTAGGTGATCATTAAGCCGCCCGGGCGTACCAACAATAATTTGAGCACCACGTTTGATATTAGTGATTTGACGATTTATGGGCATCCCGCCATAAATTGGCTCAATTATTATATTCGTATTACGAGAAACATCTTTTAAGCTTTCATAAATTTGTAATACCAGTTCACGGGTCGGTGCTATTATCAATCCCTGCACCGCTTTTAATGATGGATCAATGACTTGCAGCAATGGAATGCCAAATGCCAATGTTTTACCAGTACCAGTCTGTGCTTGTGCATGGACATCCTGTTTTGGATCTTCAAGTAGTTTCGGAATAACTTTTGCTTGAACTTCGGTTGGCTTGGTAAACCCAAGCATCTCTAAAGATTTTTGAATTGCGGGCAATAAGGGAAAATCAGAAAATGTGTTCACAAAAATCCTTTCATATGATAATTTTCTTTTAGTATATCAATTAAGCAAAATAACGCTCAATAATCATAAAAAAAACCACAAATTTGGTTAAATTAATAATTTATAGCAACCCTTTTTTATTTTACTTACCTCAATTTTATTACAAAAATATATTTTGAAACAAGAAACAGCTTTTAGATATCAAAAATTTTTTTAGCAAAAACTAAAAAAATCACTTAAAACACAGAGGTAATATTTAACCAAACAGAATAAATTTTTGCATCAAAGCGTTTTGATCTACCGATTGAAAATCCAGCTCCAAAAATAAATGGTTTTTTTAAAGACAAAATATGCTTACTTACTAAATTTATACGAGCATATGCATTGTGGCGCACAAATCCTGGAGTTTTAATAGTTTGCGTGCTAAAAATTATTGCTTGATTGGTAAAAAAAGTAGGATTATAACCTGCCTCAATAATTGTCCTTCTTTTCCTGTATTGAATTGCCCCCAGCAAATCAGTTACATTTCCTGGTTGTACCCGCGCATCTGCCGGTAAAATTGGTTGAAAATTGCGCGAAAAAAAATGAATAAATCTATTTTGAAAAATTATACCTAATGATTTTTTTAATGAATTGATAATACTATAAGAAATTTCTGATCCAACACCAACACCAAAAAAACGTGTTCCCACGAGTGTGCCAAAATTTTCGAACGGCTCAACTTTTCTTCTAGTAGGAGACCCAACTAATCCATAAAGAACGCCTTGCGTATCTTTTGTTAAAAACTTATTAAATCCACCAGTTACTACCACATCATCAAATCCCGTTCGAGAAATTGAAAATGTAGGAATTCCTTTTGCTTTTGCCCGTTCATTTTCAATCCCAGTCGTTGCTTCAAGCCAAAAAGATCTTGATGGAATAAAACGAATATTGAATAATGAACCAACTGATAATCTTTTTTGATTAATATTAATATTAGAAACGCTATCAATAATACTGTTATCTTGTTTTTGTATAATTGGTACTACACTGGCAGCCCATAAAGGCCCTTTGATATTCATTTTTTCAACTATATTAGCTGGCGCAAATGTTCTGCGAATGCGCATATTATAAACCAGCGTTATCGCATCAAGTTGATTAAAAAAGATGATAAAATGTGTAAGCAACAGAAATTTACGCATTATACTGCTCTTTTAAAAGCTTTTTAGTGTAATTTTTTATAAGCAAAAATTATAATGCAGTAGAAAATAATTCAATCATGGCTTCATTAAAAGCGGGAATATCATCTGGTTTGCGACTTGTTACGAGATTATCATCAACGACAACTTCTCTATCAACCCATTGTGCACCAGCATTCATAAGATCGGTACGAATAGAAGGCCAAGAAGTAACCGTCTTTCCTTGTACCGCATTCGCATCAATAAGCGTCCAAGGCCCATGACAAATTGCGGCAATAGGCTTACCCGCTTTTGCGATTCGAATAATAAAATCTATTGCTTGCGGCACCATGCGCAACTTATCAGGATTCATTACACCACCTGGCAATAATAAAGTATCGTAATCTTCAGGATTTGCTTTTTCAATTGATAAATCAACGGGATATTCATCAGACCATTGACCATGCTTCCAAGCCTTAACTTTATTTTTTTGCGGAGAAATTAATATCGTTTGTGCACCAGCCTCATTTAAAGCTTTTCTTGGTTGAACTAATTCCGATTCTTCAAATCCATCAGCAACTAAAATCGCGACTTTCAGATTTTCTAAGTTCTTTGCCATAACCCAATCTCCTTTTTTTGTTTGGTTATAGCATGCGAATAGCTCATAATACAATACAAGAAAAAATCTTAAGAATTAAAATAAGGATTTCGTCGTAATTGATTTTGATAACCTACTGACCCAAATTCATAGCTTGGTACTTCAGCAAATGATTGTTGATTTCCTGAAAGTTGCTGTAATGGTTGTGGCCGATTATCAAAGGTTTGATGATATTGAGGAAATCTATTGTTTCTCTTTTCATTATCATTTGATTGTTGTTTTTTTTCTTTAATAAAAGATGGTAAAATACTATAAATTAAACTTTCATTAAGTCTATACATTGAAAGAGATTTTTGCTTCTCTAATTCTTGTTCTATCTTCTCTTTTAATTCTTCTTCTGTTTCATTAGTTGTGAAACGTGAAAAATCTATTAATCTTGATAGATTGGGATTATTATTTAGTTTCTCATTTAATAGTTTATCTCTACATTTTTCTATTAATACATTACAGTCAGCAGCACTAAAACCTTCAGTTAATGCTACAAGTTTTTCAATATTTAATTTGCCTATATCTAAATCAACTCTTTTGAGTTTTTCTTCCAAAATTATCCAGCGTTTTTCTGGATCAGGATTATTTATTTTTATTTTTGTATCAAATCTACCCGTACGAATAAATGCATGATCGATTTTATCTTTTTTATTGGTTGCAATAATCACTGTTGTATTTTTTAATTTCTCTATGCCATCCAGTCTTGTTAACAAAGTATTTAAAGCTTCTTGAGTTCCACCATTTTGTAAATGCTCAGCACCATTTCTGTTTTGAGTCAGCACTTCTGCTTCATCAATAAAAATAATTGCATGTTTATATATCTTAGCTTGTTGTTTTGCTTCTTCAAAACAGGCATTTATATTCTTTGCGGTCTCACCTACATATTTTGCTACCGTTTTAGCTATGGAAATCTCCACTATAGGAATGTTACATAACTCTGCCAAAATTCGTATCGATAATGTTTTACCATTTCCTGGAGGGCCATATAACATCATTCCTTTTTCAATGTTTGCACAAACCTGTTCATTTTTTTTTCTAATAATATTGCAAGCAAAATTTTCAAATTCGGCAGGAATATCTCCATAATAGCCATTACTAGTAAATGCAAAATTAATTAACTTTTGTGTTTTTGAAAAACCGTCTGGCTCCTTCAAGCTTTTTACGATCTCTTTATAAATTTTAGTTTCTGGCTTAAGTTTAGTAAGTTGAAAATCATCTTTTTTTGAAAAATAACTCTTTATCTGAGAACCCGTATTGGCAAAAAGAGAAAATGCTCCTAAACATTGAGCTGCTATCATAATACCTTGATAAGTATAAGAATATATGCTGCTTGGGCTTTCATACATTCCTTGTACAAAACCGCCGCAAAGCTTTACGATGTCCAATCCTAATTCTTTTCCACCAGGTGTTTGCGTAAAATAGCCAGCTAACAAACCAGCACAGAGTATTTTTTTATAATTATTTGTGGTCCATCTGCCGGTAGCACATATTTTTTCAGTAACCGTAGTAATTTTTTTTCTCAAATTAAATGGGCTGGCATGAAGATTAGAGTTAATTGGCAAAACAATTAATATTGATAAAATTATTTTTATTGTATTTATTTTCAAGTTAGCAACCTCTATTTATAAAATTCTATTAAGTAAGAGCAATACTTTTATTATATTTTTTTTGCCTAATTTGTCAATGCTATGCCCATAAAATTTCAATATGAAAATAATATAAAAAAATATAATCTTAACTGAATTTTACATGATCAAATAAATAATAAAAACGCAATCTATTAGGTTTTTATTGCAACAAGAAAACTAAATGCGACAGGGCTTATTAAAAACACCCATGATATAGCCACTTATTGCACAAATCGCCAAATGTAGTATAATTTCCATATAATTAATTTTCTATATTACTATGGAGGAATTTCCAATGAAAGTTATACGTTATATTGTTTTATTAACATTATTATTCCAGAACACACCAAAAACAGAATGCTCTTTTTTAGAATCATTAAGCCAATCAGATAATAGTTATTTTGTGCCTGCACTTGTTGTTGGCGGTTTAGCTACTGCAGTTGTTGGTGGTGAATTCTTGGCTAAGAGGTATAATAACTCACAAGTTAATGCTGAACTTTCTCAAAAAGTTACCAAACTTAACATGGAATCTATACAGTTGCAAACAGCATCAAATATTATTAATAATCCGCAAAATTCAGAAACTGAAATTGCAAAAACATACAATCAGCTAGATTATCGTAACGCGAAAAACCAATTAGCTGAGTTACCAACTTTCAAAGAACCACAAAAAATAATTGCCCCTAAAATCGAAGTGGTTGAAAAAAAAGGATGGTTTAGCGGCTTAAGAAGTTTCTTTAAGAATAAACTAACTATTAAAGAAACTGATCCTAGAAAACAAGCACTCTTTGATTTGAAAGATAAGATCAATAATTATAACAATGATTTTAATAACAAGATTAAATTAATAAAAGACTATAGCCAAATGGCTCGTTTAAATAATGATTTTTATGGACTTTATTCTAAGCATACAAATTCAGTGGCTACTTTTGTAAATGAAAATAATAAAGCAAGCAACAATTTAAACTATCCTTTATTATATAATCAACAGCAACAACCACAAAAAGATGAATCTTTAGTATTATCAAATGGGGTAACCAATCAATTATTAAATGAATTAGATTGTTGTTACGATACATACCCCTATGTAGAAGGCGCTGAAAAATTTAATAATGAAATTGATCGGGTAAATAATGCATTATATGGTAATCCAAGAGTTATTGATCATACCTTTCCAAAAAATCCAGCACAATCAACAATAATTGAGAAAATTAAAGAAGGCTTAAATTATTTTAATCGAATGCTTCTTGGTTTAAAAAGTAACCATATCTATTCTAAGCAACTGGAAGCATTTGATAAAGAAAAACAAATAAAAGAACAGCTCGAACTAGAAAAACGTAGAGTACAAGCAGAAGAAGAAAAAGTACGTTTAGAACGAAAAATAGCAGAGTCGCAAATAAAAAAAGACCGAGAAGAAAGATTGCTAGCAGAAAGTAAGAATGAAGCATTAAGAGAAAAACATGGCCTTGGAATTCAATGGTCTGGTTTTTTTAGCTAACATAAAATGAGGGAGGCTTTAAAAGCCTCCCTTTAAATTTTAAAACTCACTACAACAAAAGCAGCTTAATAATAATATTTTATCGGCCCCGCGCCAGAACGTTTATCCCAATAATGCATTTTATATTCCATGCCTGAAGAATTTTCTGGATTACCTTCAATTACATATAAACTACCAGTATCGCTTAATGGATCTAACTTAATCCACCAACTACGGGTTGTAATGCCTTCTAGATCTATACCAATTTTTGGATAGCGCATTGCTTCTTGTTGAGAAACTATTTTATGTTCACCTGGCATTATTTTAACTGTTTTAATAGGGCTATCAATTTCTTGCGCAAATTTTAGAATAACAGCATTTGTTGGATCATCATTATAAAAAATATGTGCGGTATCGGTGTTTGCTTTAGAAATTATCTCTTTTACACCGCGTTCATCAATTGCCATTAAACTGCATAGACTAAATATTAATAATAAAATACTCAAAAATTTTTTCATAGTTTACAACCTCACACTAATCTATTTTTTCTTTGATGGAACTTTCGCTCCCTCTTTTCGGGCTTCGGAAAGGCCAATGGCAATTGCTTGTTTTCTACTTTTAACCTGTTCTCCACTTTTGCCACTTTCTAATTCACCTTTTTTATATTTTCGCATGGCTTTTTCAACACTTTCTTCTGCTTTTTTTCCATATTTTTTATTATTCTTTTTTTTAGCCATTTTTATCCTTCCAAGTGTTTAAAGATTAAAAAAAGGGAGTGCCTATAAGACACTCCCTATAAATTTCAAAAAAAGAGGTTACTCGTCATTACCTTCTTCGGCTTTACCTTTACCTTCTTTTTTTTGCTGACCAGCTTGGCCTTGCTGAGTTTGACCCCATTTTTGACCTTGTTGCTGTTGTTGACCTTTACCGGCTTCTTTTTGGAAACCTTGCTTTTTTTCTTGGCCTTGTTGTTGACCTTTTTTGAATTCAGCCATGGTTTTCTCCTTTTTTAATTAAAAAGTGATTCTTCTTTAACACTAATAGTAACTTATTTTCATATAAGAAAACAATAATTATCATTGTTTTTCACGCAATAATATGGCTATTATAAAACTATAGACAAAGAATAAAGGGATTAATTATGAAAAAATATGTATTATTTTTACTTGTTTTTAGCAGTTTTTTGTTTATAAATGCACAAAATGACTTTGTATTAGAAGAAGAGGAGCAAACGTATCAAATAGCAGTGCCTTGCCAATGTTATTGCTCAGATGTATGTGGGCCAAGAGATGTAAAACTAACCGACACTCCATTCATAAATGAAGAAACTGGTGTTTGCTTTTGTGCGCCAAGAGATCAAGCTAATTATTATCGCAATGGCTGTCATTTAAAATTAAATAAAGATTTTGAAAACAGCTGCTGCTCAAAATAGCTTAGGGATGATGGGGCGGTGTAAAAAAGAAATGTCTTACTACTGAAATAACCAAGGAAATAACAAAAATAAAAAATAAAATTTGTAAAACTAATATAATACCGGCCCCTGCTATAAAACCGCCAAATCCCAGAATACCCGTTATTAAAGCAAGTATCAGAAAAGCCAAAATAATATTCAACATATACTTTTCTCCGATTTAATATTAATACTCATACATTAGATTTATTTGGAATATAGCGATTGAGTTATCTATTTTGCAATAATTTAAATTTTTTGAGAAAAAAAGTTTTTTAAACAATTATGTAATGGCCAAAAAATTAACAACGGCACACTGATCATCAGAATGGCAAGCCATGCTAATGATGGCATCCATTGCCAATTATCTATTTCTGGCATAAAAACCCAATTTATATTTTTATGAGAATTGCTAAATAAATATGTTAAAAGCAATACAATCCAAAATAAAATAGTTGAAAATACTAGAGATTGTTTATGGTAACCCCATTTTAAAAGATACCAAATCCAGAGTATTGGCATCACAAGATGAAATAAAGAAAGAATTTTTAAAAATAATGGCAAAGCCGGATCAAACATATAATGAGCAATGCCAAAAATACTATATCCAGTTAATAGTTGTAAAAAAAAATCAACATTCCATGTTATCTCTACCGGCATAACAGCAAGAACCGCAATGCTTATTAATAAAGAAGATTCAAACCAAAGTGCAAATAGGGTTATGAATAAGCCAATATCAGATAGCCACAAAAAATTCTGTAATCCATAATACTGCCAATAAACGGGAACCAAGATCATCATGAAAAAAGTAAATAAAATTTTAATAATACTTGAAGCTTTGGTTTGATCCATTATATAGCTCTTTGATATTTTATAAGTTATACATTTTCCTATTCATAAACCCTTCTTAATCTCAATCCAAAAAGTTGTAACAATAATTATTATTACTATTTCTATCCATAAAGATAATGGTAACCATGTTGTATGTAAGTATGGATAAAAATATGGCACTGATGTTATAAAAATTGAAAATGCAATCATGCTACCACACCATAATAAGCCAAAATAATCAGTAAAGAACTCTTTCCCGATGAGAGGCTTTTTTCTTTGCTTCAAATTCAGTGCTAACAAAATATGCCCTATCAACCAAGCAACAAATGCAGCCGTTTGTGCGGTAATTAAGCTATAAAATAAATAAAAATGTATATAAATAAATAGAATACCAATCGCTAGAGCGATTCCATCTTTCATAATATTGAGCACGAGGGGTAACCCAAGAAAATCTTTTATTTTTTGCATAGGTTTTTGCATAATATCAGGCTCTGCTGGCTGCGTGACAAAAATAGTTGAGGAAGCTAAATCCATTAAAAGTTCAATCAATATAATCTGAATAGGAACGAAAGGAAATGGGATACCAAATATAAGCGGCACAATAAAGATAAAAAGCAATATACTTTTTGCGGATAAATAATAAGAAAGTCCTTTTTTAAAATTATCAAGAGCTCTTCTACCAATTGCAACAGCATCGGGAATATGAATATAATTATCATCAGTTAAAACAAGGTCCGAAACTTCTTTTGCAAGATCAGTACCAATCTGCCCCATTGCAATGCCAACTTGTGCAGTTTTTAATGCCGGCGTATCGTTAACGCCATCGCCAATAACTGCAACAATTTCTTCATGCTTTTGCAATATTTTGACTAAACGGACTTTTTGTGAAGGCGTCATACGCGCAAAAATGCGTGATCGATTTGCTTGCTGTGTCAGCTCCTTATCATTCATTTTTTCAAGTTGATTGCCACTAATAACTTCACCTGATATACCAATTTCGCGTGCTATGTTTTGAGCAGTTGCTGCATGATCTCCAGTAACAATAAATGTAATCACTCCCGCTTGTGTTAAAGTATTAATTGCTTCTTTTACACCAGGTCTTACCGGGTCATGCAATATCGCTAAAGCCAAAAATTGCACTTCATGAAGCTTTGTTATATTTTTTTCTGTTGATTTTAAAAAAGCATATGCTACTACTCTTTTACCTAAACTTGCTTCTTGTGTTACAAGTTTTTCAAATTTTTGTTTTTGTTCAGCAGACAAGGTTGAGCTATTAATTAAGACTTCTGGGCTTCCAGCAATTGCATGTATTGTTTGTTCATTATATTGATATATTAAATCACGCCACGGTTTTTTATCTGAAAATCCAATAAAATTTATTTGATTATACTCTTTTTTTATAGATGAAAATGATTTTAATATTTCAATTACCGCCTTATCAGTTGGATCATTGGAATATTCAGGAATCGCCAATGCTATTTTTTCTTGTAAATCTGCGGGCAATTGTTTCGTTTCATTTTCATCAGCAAGAATAAATTTTTCTACTGACATTTTATTTTCAGTAATAGTTCCTGTTTTATCGCTTATTACCATCGTAATTTGTCCAATAATTTCAACCCCACGCAAACGCTTTACAATAACTTGTTTTTTTGCCAACGTAAATGCTGCAAATGCCAAAGCCATTGTTATAATAATAGGCGGTTGGCCAGGAACCATTAAAAAAGTAAGCGCTAACCAAGTAATAACCATTGCATGAAAATCAAACCCTCTTAAAAATCCAATAGTCGGTATTAATACACTTATAAAAAGTGCAAAAATCGCTAAAATTTTTGCTAATTTGGTCATTGATTCTTGCAACAATGTTTTTTCTTTTTGTGCTTGTTGTACCTCGCGCGCAATTTTTCCAAATTCACTCTTTTGGCCAACTGCCATTACAATTGCTTTTGCTTGGCCATGCAATACCGTAGTGCCAGAAAAAACACAATTAATACGATCAGCTAAAGAGATATCTGGATCAAGTTTAATTTCAGCATTTTTTTCAACAGGAAGAGATTCTCCGGTCAATGAAGCTTCATTAACAATAAGGCCATATGCCTCCAAAAGTCGTGCATCGGCTGGAATAAGAGATCCTTCAATTAAAATTAAAATATCGCCTACTACTACCTGCTCCATTTTTATTTGATGTTCTTTTCCATCACGTAGAACAGCTGTAGTTGGTGAAGTAAGTTCTTGAAGCTGTTTCATAATACGATCTGCGCGAAATTTATTAATTAATTCAACTACTATATAAGCGATAACAATAAATATCATGGTAATCGCTTCACCATACTTACCAAAAAATAAAGAGAGGGCTGCTATACTTAAGAGCAAAATCATCATTGGTTCTTTAATACCCTCGATAATTAATGATGCAATTGTCTTTTTTTCATACTCAGCAAAAGTATTGATCCCCCATTTCAATCGATTTTCTGCTATTTGTTTATTAGTTAAACCAATAGCAGGATCAACTGATAACGTATCAAGAAGCTTTTCTTTAGGAATGCTCCACCATGATAATTCTTGGATATTTAAATTTTTCATAAATTAATCTTTCTTTATTACATAACAATATTAATTATATTTAGGCTTTTATAACAATAATATTGATAGAATCATTAATTTAGCCGTACGCTAATAAATAGGGATATTTTAAAAAAGGGGTTTTTTATGAATAAGAAATTACTTATTTTTTTATTATTATTAGGAAAAATAATGACTGCTGAAGAATCAAATAAAAAATTAGAAATCGCAACTTTTGCCGGTGGTTGTTTTTGGTGCATGGAACCACCTTTTGAAAAGTTAGATGGTGTAAAAAGTGTGATATCCGGTTATATGGGTGGCACCGGAGCAAATCCTACTTATCAAGATTATGCACAAAAAGGGCACATTGAAGTTGTACAAATTACTTATGATCCTGAAAAAGTATCTTATGATACCTTGCTTGATGTTTTTTGGCGCCAAATAGACCCGACCGATTCAGCTGGTCAATTTGTAGACCAGGGTCCTCAATATCGTTCCGCTATTTTTTATCATAATGATGAACAAAAACAAAAAGCAGAAGCTTCAAAAGAACAATTGCAAAAGTCTGATCGATTTTCAAAACCAATTGTAACTGAAATTATTCCGGTAACAACATTTTATAAAGCAGAAGACTACCATCAGGACTATTACAAAAATTATCCATGGAAATATAAATGGTACCGTTCACGTTCTGGTCGTGATACGTTTTTAAACACAAAGTGGGCAAAAAATATGATCAATTCAAATCCTCATAATAATCCAAACTCTAACAAAAAGTATAGTAAGCCTTCTGATGAAGAATTACGTAAACGATTAACTCCTTTACAATATCAAGTTACTCAGCAAGATGGTACGGAAAAACCTTTTGCTAATAAATACTGGGATAATAAAAAACCAGGTATTTATGTAGATATTGTTTCTGGCGAACCTTTATTTAGTTCATTAGATAAGTATGAATCTCATACCGGTTGGCCAAGTTTTACTAAACCGCTTGAACCAGGAAATATAATTGAAAAAGAAGATCGTGGTTGGTTTACCACTCGTATTGAAGTCCGCAGCAAACATGGTGATTCCCATTTAGGACATGTATTTAAAGATGGACCCGCTCCTACAGGATTACGCTATTGTATTAATTCAGCGGCATTGCGTTTTATTCCAGTCGAAGATTTGCAAAAAGAAGATTATGCACAATATAAAAATCTTTTTGAATAAACTACTCGTAATACTATCCAATTTAAATTATAATAAGTTCGCTATTTACAATCGAGCATTTAATCGTGTAAATCTACTTTCTGGCGACGGATGAGTTCCATCGAATGTATTTTGCCAATCAAGCTCAGGTTTATTTTTATAAAGGTTAATCATATTGGTGAAAAATTGCATACCACCCTTTATTACCTCTTTGTTATATACTGCATCATCTGCATTATACTCTTGTGCCTTACATAATTTTCCAAAAGTTAATTGCCCGATAAGGCTTAATACAAAAAAACTAATTAATTTATGATATTTAAACTCCGATTGATTTTTTAATGATTCATAAAGAACAGATTGACTGATCGCTATAAAAATTGATGCTATTAATCTCTTTTTAAGATCTGTATTTTTTAAATGAGAAGATTCATGTTGCAAAATAAAGCGCAAAATATTCAAAGTTTTTTGATCAACTTCAGTTAAATTTTCTTTATTAAATAGTTCTTCTAATAAAACATAATACTCTTGAGAAATAACAATGTTATTGTTTCGAACCACAAAGGCGAGCTCCTGATTGCTTAATCCAAAATGATAACTACTTCCAACATAAAAATTTATTTTTTCATCAGTAATTTCAGCGCAAGTTTCTTTAAAAAAAGCCAACATTTTTTCGTGTTCTATTTTTTTAAAATTTTTCAAAATATTATCTGTATTTAAATATAAATTAAGCGTCAAGCAGGGTTCCGTAAAAATCATTGCATGAGGTAAAACATTTAAGCTTTTGCTATAAAAAGTATCTAATAATGATGCTTTTGCACTACCGATGATTAATAAAATTGAAATAAAAAGTTTTTTCATAATTTTCCTGATAATTTTCACTTAAATAATATCGGCTGATAAAGACCGAGGTTTTAGAAATTTCATATAATCCTAATTTTATCTCAATATTTGTTAATGTCCATGCTTTAGGAATTCTTAAATTTTTATAAAAGCTTGAATTTTTTCTGCTACATACTTTGTATTAACAACCCGCAATTTATGGAAAAATAGAAATAATAATATGCGAATTTATCATAAAATTATATCGAAAATATATTTAATCTAAAGTTTGGAACTTGATAAGTCTATTTCAATAAATTAATCTCTTTGACTAAAAAGGAATTTTTATGAAAATAATTGATATCAGCTGGCCGGTCCATGAAGGAATGCCTGAATATGGCGGCCGCAAACTGTGTACTTTTACTTCTTATGGTAATGAAACTCATAAAATAATATGTTTTGATACCGACACTGAAAAAACTGCCAAATTAATAAGTAAAAATTTATATATTTATGAACCTCAATTAGAAGATTTACTATTTAACTCTTTGTGCAGCAAAAATATAAGTTTTACTCATAATTTCAATCATGCAATGGATTCTGAAATATTTTTTATTTGTGTACCTACGCCAACCAATTTAAATGGTGATTGTGATTGCTCTTATCTTTATTCGGCTTTTAATACTGCATTTTAAATTGGTAAAATTTAAATAAATAAGAGGAAAAAGGATGACAATAAAAAAAATAATTTTTATCTTTGCCATAAAATTATCACTATCTAATACCATCTGTCCACTCAATTCTGAAGAAGCACAAAAAATTGGTATGTTAATTTGGCAAAATGAAGCCTCTGGTCGCACTGATTTGTTAGTATTTTGGAATCAACATGAATCGTTCCCATCATTAGGGATAGGGAACTGTATTTGGTATCCAGAGGGCCAAGAAGCCTCTTACACTCAACAATTTCCTGCCTTATGCGATTATTTACAAAAACATGATATTCAATTACCTAAATGGCTAGAAAAAGCAAAACTTACTGGAGCACCATGGAAATCGCGCGATGAATTTTTACAAGATCAACGGCGGACTGAAGAATTACGCCTTTTACTATCTTCAACAATCGACCTACAAACAAATTTTATGATTAAAAGGTTGGATGAACAATGGCCCTTAATCTTGCAGGTGATCCCTAATGAAAAAAAAGAACAAATTGAATATTTTTTCCAATTAATGAAAACTTCCCCTCTTGGATCTTACGCGCTTATTGATTATCTCAACTTCAAAGGAAGTGGCTTAAACCCCCGTGAATCAATTAATGAACAAGGTTGGGGATTATTACAGGTACTGCTTGGTATACCTAGCGAAGCAACACAAGAAAATATTTCCCAAGCATTTGCGGTATCGGCAGCAAAAATATTATTAAAACGCATAGAAAATTCTGCACCCGAATACCCCTTAATTAAATTTCTCCATGGATGGATAAAACGTGTTAGCACATATACCAATCCAAATAGTTTTGACAACAATAAACTTTAAAAATTTTGCTTAACAAGAAATCCTTTCTTTTGAGGAAATAATGTTCATCCATAAATTAATCATTGAGATAATTAAAGAAATTTTCTTATTCTAAAACTAGAAAAATATAAGGGAGTCTTCATGTTAAAAAAATTTTTTGAAATATTTTTATTGATTAGTTTATTTACAAATTATATTTCTTGCACAAACAAATCAATTCCTTATCTTAAAGGCAAAAGCTCATGGGCTGAAAAAACGCTCAAATCGCTATCATTGCGTGAAAAAATAGGACAACTTTTTATAGTGGCAGCCGCTTCAAATTTTAGTCAACCTACTGAAATGTTAGCAAGTGCAATGAGAAAATGTCCTTATAATATGGATCCCAATCATGTTGAAAAAATGATTAAAGAACAAAAAGTTGGCGGTTTAATTTTTTTATTTAAAAGTGATCCTAAAACACAAAAATCTTTTATTGAACGATATCAAGAAAAATCAAAACTTCCTCTTATCATTGCACAAGATAGCGAATGGGGATTGAGCATGCGTCTTGATGCTGATCCAAAACAAGTAGTACGCTATCCTCGCAATATGACACTTGGTGCTTTAGTTGATGAACAATTAGTATATGATATGGGCTATGAAGTCGGCAAACAATGCGCTGCTCTTGGAGTGCATATAAATCTTGCTCCCGTTGTTGATGTAAATAATAATCCCAAAAATCCGGTTATTCATGATCGTTCATTTGGTGATGATCCTGAACGAGTCTCTCGATTAGCTATTTTATACGCTAAAGGCTTACAAGATGCTGGCGTCATTGCATTTGCAAAACATTTTCCAGGACATGGTGATACCGATGTTGATTCTCACCTAGATTTACCAGTAATCAAACATGATAAAACAAGACTCAATGAAATTGAGCTTCAACCATTCAAAAAAATTATTCAGGAAGGAATTGGCGGTATCATGAGTGCTCACTTATCAGTACCTGCTTTTGATAGCACTCCTAATTTGGCCTCTACTCTTTCTTATCCAATTATTACCGAAGAATTAAAAAATAATCTTGATTTTCATGGTTTAGTAGCAACTGATGGTTTAGGCATGGATGCAATTGCAAAACATTTCAAACCAGGAGAAATAGAATTTAAAGCGTATTTAGCCGGTAATGATATTTTGCTTTGCCCTCTTGATGTACCACGCGCTGTTGAGCTTATTGAGCAAGCTATTAAAAATGGCCAATTAAGTGAAGAAGATCTTAATCAACGAGTTTTGAAAGTACTAAAAGCTAAAGAATGGGCCTTTGACAAACAAAAAAATTTTAAAAAAAATAATGAGATTAAAAGTCTTGATTTATATCTAGTTCGTAAAAAAGCTTATGATTTACAAAGCAAATTATATCATAATGCTATTACTCTTGCTAAAAACAACGCAAATCAATCATTTGATTCTTTCATGCTTAAAAATAGCCACATCATCCAAATAGGAACATTGCCCGATAATAGATTTGCTGAAACGTTGAAAAATTATAATTGCATTGTACATAACTATTCTGCCATGCTCGATAATAAAGAACTGGAAACCTGTCTAAAAAATATAAAAGAAAAAAATAAAATAATTATTGGTGTTTGTGAAATGAATAAATTTGCCCAACAAAAATTTGGCATATCTTCTAATACCGTTTCACTTATTAGTAAACTAAAAGAGATAGGTAAAACGGTGACAGTATTAATTTTTGGAACACCATATAGCTTACCATATTTTAAGGCAGCAGATAATTTGCTTGTTGCCTATGAAGACGCTCCAACAGCGCAAGAAGCTATGGTAAATATTTTATGTGGTCAAATGCAGGCGATGGGCAAATTACCAGTGCAAGTTATATAAAACTTTTGCTTATAATATTGCTAGCGAGTCATTCTTTATTAAAAAAAAATTAAAAATTTCGCATTCCTTGTAAATCAATATATATTTTTTCTATCTTGGTAAAAATATGTAAATTTATCTTTAAAAAGTGAGTAAAAAATGAGATATGATTTATTTTCAGTAAAACAAATCAAAGAAAATGCTCCTTGGTACTTTGTCTTAGGAATAGGACTTATAGTTTTAGGTATTCTTGCATTCTTTTATTCTTTTCTTGCCACAATCTTTTCAGTTGTTTACTTAGGGGTAATGTTAATAGCTGCAAGTGCTTTTGAAGGTTTCAAAGCATTCACTATGAATAAATGGAAAGATTTATTTTTACATCTTTTTCTTGGTATTCTTTATTTTGCAACCGGTTTTTTTATAATTGCCAGACCAATTTTGAATGCCGTAACTTTAACCTTATTACTTGCAATATTTTTTATAGTGGTGGGCATATCACGCATTATTTTTTCGATTATTTACGAGGCGCCTCATAGAGGATTAACCTTATTTAACGGCATAATAACGTTAATTTTAGGAATTCTAATTTGGCTTCAGTGGCCTTATTCTGGTCTTTGGGTAATTGGTATGTTTTTAGGTATAGATCTCATTTTTACTGGTATAATGTGGGTCAGATTATCAACTATGGGTAAAATGATGCATATTGATGATCAAAATATTTAAAGCTCGGTAATTTCAACTTCAGTACCAATTTCATCTAAATTTGCTTTCATTTCTTGAGCAAGCTCAAGCGGCATACCATAATAAAGCGTTGCTGGAAGCGCCGATTCAATTTTTTCTTTAGCTTCAATTAAACTTAAATCAATATAATCTCTGATTATTTTAATATTTTTTATTTTTTTAGGGCCAACTGAAATAATTTTAACTACACATTTTTTTTCTGGTTGTGCATAAATCTTTTGAAGTTTTTTTTCTTGCTCAATTTTTTCTTGCTTAAAATATAATCCTAAACAAAAAAGAGCTATTCCGATTATTCCCGCAATTAATAAAATAAAGGCTACTATTTTTAGCACAAAAATAAAAATATGTATCATAAGAAAATTTCCACTATTGTTACGTACAAATATAAAATGTTTACTTTTCTATATACTAGGATTAGATTAATTTTATCATTCTTTTTTTATAATTCAATAAATCTTAAGAAAAATTACAAATGAGTATTGCGATCTCAACTCTATCACCACTTGCATTTGAATCATACATTCAAAAAAATATTATTATTCATAATTACTATCAAACAAATGCAGGTATTTTAAAAGTCTTTTCTATTAATGAAGAAATTTATAAAGCAGAATTTTGTGATGTGCCAGATCATTTATCAATAAAAAACATCACATTACTTGAAAGTTTTAATCTTTTATTAGTTGGTACCAATTTTCAAATCAAAGTATGGAAAGCTCTTTTACAAACTTCTGAAAACAAAACTATCAGCTATCAAGAACTTGCAACTATAATTGACCATCCTAACTCATGGCGTGCAGTTGCCAATGTAATGGCACACAATAAAATTGCTTTTTTTATTCCATGTCACAAAGTTATTCGTAAAAATGGTAGCCTCGGTGGCTATAAATGGGGTTTAGAAAGAAAAAAACTTTTATTAGCCGTTAAATAAAAAACCAACACTTGCTTTTTTCATTTCATAAATTGATTAATAACCGGGCATTGCGCAAGCTTTTCTTTACCATCGCAAAATTCAATAATTTCACCATTCTCAATATAATAAATCCGATCCAATAATTTATTTGCAAAATGCATATCCTGTGTTGAAAGACCAATAGTCAACCCCTGCTTTGATAATCTTTTTAAAATAGTAATTAGTAAATCAGTGTTAAACGGATCAAGAGATGCCGTTGGTTCATCAAGCAAAAGCACTTGTGGATTTAAACATAAACCACGAGCAATAGCCACCCGTTGTTGTTGCCCTCCAGAAAGCTCAAAAGGATATTTATCAATAAATTCATGCATATCAAATTCTTTTAATTGTTCTAATGCTCGTTTATGAGCATCTGTAAAAGAAATACCATATACAAGCAATGGATCAACACAATTTTGCAAAACCGTTAAATGGGGAAAAAGATTAAAATCTTGAAAAATATATCCAATTTTTTCTGCCCGCTGGCTTGGTGTTAAAATATTTAATTCTTTGTTATTAATAAAAATCTCACCTTCTATTTTTGGTATTAAGCCAATTAATGATTTTAAGAGAGTTGTTTTACCGGCACCACTTTTGCCAATAAACGTTGTTATGCGGCCTGGCAATAATAAACAGGAAATTTTTTTCAATAATATTTGGCTTTTTATACGTACAAAAAGTTTATTAACGATAATCATGATTAACCTTTATTTCGATATATATCAAAATAAGTTGTAAAATCGCTGAAAATAATAAATATATACAGGCAATTGCTAAGTAAACTGGCAATGGATTTAACTCTCTTGAGATTATATTCATGCCAGTTCGTGTTAATTCAGTAACTCCAATTGTTGCAAGTAAAGAGGTACTTTTGAGTAGTTGCTCAAGCTCTCCAAATAATGGTGGTAATACATTGCGCATTACTTGAGGCATTATAATACGGTATAATGTTGCATGCATCGAATATCCTAACACAAAACAAGCATCCCATTGGCCTCGCGAAATAGTATTTATTCCTGCACGTGTAATTTCAACAATATAACCGCTTGAACAAAATGCCAATGCAATTGTTGCAGCAATAAAACCAGAAATATTAATGCCAATCAATGATGGTAATATAAAATAGGCAATCAAAATTTGAACATATGCTGGAATACCTTTTGCAATAAAGACATATCCTTTTATTACCATAGAAATTCCTAATAAACCAATCTGACGACAACTGATTATTCCTAATAAGGTTCCTAATGAAAAACTTATGCAACCTGCCATAACCCATGATGCAAAAGTAATGGCAGTTCCTTTAATTAATAAGGGAATATATCCAATGAAATTCATATGACATCCCATTTTTCTTCATATTGTTTAATAATACCGTCACGCTTGAGCTCATTAATCGCTTTTTTTATTTGTTTGATTAAAAAATTATTTTCTTTTTTGATTGCAATACCTATTCCTTGCTCCTGCTCTTCTTTATTAAGATTGACATTCAGCATTTGTATTTGTGAGTATCTATTTTTAAATTTTTTTGCTATTGCTGGTTCAACCAAAGCAGCATCTGCCTTGTGATACTGAATGCTTAGCAAAGCATCATCTATTTGTTCTATTGGTTTTTTAATAATGAAAGCATATTTACTTAAAACTGCATCCTGGCTTGAATTTGGCTCAACGCAAATTGTCATTCCGCGCATATCATTAATACATGTAATGCCTGCAGGAATATTTTCCCAGAATAAAAGAGGATATGAAGTTATTAGTTTTTCTTGATAGTTAATAAGAACAACTTTTTTGAGGCGATCTGGTGTAATTGATAATCCCCACATAATCGCATCAATACTGCCTTGATTTAAAGCCATAAAAAGTCCAGTCATTGAACCCAAATCTTTGAGTATTAATTTTTTACCCAATTTTTGTGTAAGTAATTTTGCAACATCAATATCAAAACCTTCATATTCTCCTTGCTCATTAATACTAACAAAAGGCGCATATCCTGCTGTAGTACCAACGATAAAAACATTATCTTGTATTTGAGCGTCATTACGATACAAGAAATAAGCTCCAATAAAACTAAATAATAGGAGCATGCTTAAAGCTATTTTAAAATTCATGTAAAACCCTTTTTAGCATTTTCTAAAAAAATGCATAATATTAAAAATCAAATAATTAGTTACTTAATAAATAATCATTCAATTAAATATAATGGTGCTGAGAAAAACCATTATATCTACCTATTTAAAGGGATATAATCCGTAAAAAATAAAAATAAAAAATATATTAATGAGAATGATGATGAAGATGAGAAAGGAAATGAGAAAAAATAAGAGTAGATACTTTAGATTGTATCAGATTAAATTTTTGACTAAGGATACTGAAAAAATTCATTTGGATAGGTATCATATTTAACTCCTTTAGATACAACTACCATAAATAGTAATATTATATATTAGTATACCCATTAATAATCCTAATTGTCAACTCATGCTTTCTTAATAAGAAATATTTTTCAGGGCAATATTCACTTATAGTTCCAAACAACTTACCAACCACCTACTTGTTCATATAATGCTTTGGTAAAACCTACAAATAATGGTTTCCAATATTTTTTTTGTTTTCTTTGTTGCACCCATGCAGGGTTATACCAATTTTCATTATAGAGTTTAGATCTATTTTCTAAATAATCTTTCGCTTGAGGCGTAAACTTTATTTGAAATGTATTAACTTTATGAAAAATGATCGCTTTTTCTTGATATTCATTTTCAAGATCTCGACCAATATAATCTAACTTGGTATCTGGCAATCCAATTTTATTATCAGCCACTTTAATAAAGTTCCCAGCATCAGGGTCAATCCATTGTAATTTTTTTGCTAATCGCATGAACTCTTTAAGTTCTTTTAAAGTTATATTTTTTTTACTATCAGCTAAAAACTCTGAAACAATATAATGTTTCCCATTTGGTGCTTGATAACTATATTGCTTTGGCACTACTAACCTTTTACAGTTTAATTCATTAATAGCAGCAGAAAATCGTTGTCCGCCTTTAATTCTTGGATAATCTTCATTTGATGCTTTTATGATCCAATCAGAAAGCCAATTGAAATGATTCACTGATTGTTTTACTTTGTTGAGCTCATAGATATGCTCATCAAGAATATTTTTTATTTCTTGTGGTAATGATGCATTACAATCATATTGTTTGAGCGAATTTTGCCATGGCCAACTATACATATTTAAAAAACTTAACAAACATAAAGAAAAATAATACTTCACAAAAGTCCTTTATACCGTTCTAGTTAAACCAAAATAGCTTTTTTATTGATTTGATCTTGATAAATTATCTCGCCTATCGGCCAAAGTAAAGTAATTAATAAAAAGTATGCTGCTATTTGTGTCTTATCTTTAAGTACATAAATAGCAAATGCTTCTGCAAATTTATACAAAAAATATAAGTTCACGAATGGAATAATCAATAACCATGCGGTAGGAATTTGGGCACCTAGCTTATTTAACTCAATTTTAGTAGCTACTAACCAATATATTGGATAGATACCAAGTGTTATGAGTATTAGTATAATCATTTGCCATAAGTTTCTGGATGTCATTATAAATCTCCTAAAAATATTAACTTATTTATTCTTAATACTAATTTCTATTCAATATTATCAATAAAAATTAATAATTCAGCGTTTTTATATATTTAAGAAGTAAAAAAAATGTATTTAACTTGTTTTAAAATTAAGCTTTTTGTTATAATTTTTTATTATGAGTTTATTTGTCAAAAATGGTATTATTATTCCTGATAATGAAATCGAAATAACTACTAGCCGAGCCGGTGGGCCTGGCGGGCAGCATGTTAATAAAACAAGCTCAAAAGTAACCTTACGTTGGAATGTTAAAGCAACTACCGCATTAACTGATGAACAAAAAAATCGCGTACTTAATAACTTGCAATCACAATTAACTACCGAAGGTGACCTAATTATTCATAGCCGTACATCGCGCAGCCAACAACAAAATAAAAAAGATGCTCTCACTCGGCTTGCGCAAGAAATACGCAAAGCGTTATATATTCCTAAAAAGCGCAAAAAAACTCGTATACCAAAATCAGTACAAGAAGCACGACTAAAAGAAAAAACAAAAAAAAGTGAATTGAAGAAATTAAGAAGTAAAAAAGTTTTTGATTAAATATTTTTTGATCATATCTTTATGAATGTGTGATCTTATATCGATAATTTTCAAAATTATAATTCTTTGAATCCATTTGCATTAAATGCCACCTTTAGTAATGGCATTTAATGAATTATTTTTAAACTAAAAAAAATTTTTAAATATTTATTTCATTTCAGAAAGTTGCTTACGACATTCGCCTAATACTTCTTGTCGCTTTTTTTTGCATTCTTCAGAAGAAAAAACCAATGAGTCTGAAGATCCAAGAAATTGACCAGTTGTTTGTTTTTTCTGAACCCAATCTACTTGTTGAGAAAATATTTTTCTTATTTCTTCTTTTTTCAATTTTTGATTCATTTCATTCAATTTTGGATTCTCACAACCTCTAATCATTATCTTATCCATTGCAGCAGTAACAGATAAAGCATCACATGCGGCATCCTGTGTTACTCGAATTTTGAATCTTACAAGCCATTTAAATGCTGTTTTCAATTTATTTGCTTCCAATGCATCTTCCATCATGAATACCATTGGCTCAGGGTTTCCACTTTTAGCTGCATTAACTATAGGCTTATTTGATTCTGACTTTAAAAATACTGGATCATTTTCCATTGATTGCAAAGAAGAAAAAATACAAAATAATCCTAATAGATTTAGAAAACTATTTTTATTCATGCTTGTCCCTTGTTGGTAATAAATTAATTTTTAACTATTGTATCTTTTTATTAAACTTTACACAAATTATTCTGGAAAATAGAAAAGCTCTTCGTTTTGATTAAATTTTTTTGCTACAAGCAATGAGTACTTTTTAAATTTCTTTGCCATTACAATGGCTTTTAAGAATTTTAGTTTTGAAGATCAAATGCTTTAATAATTTCATCAGCATGATTATTGACATCAATATTACGTAAAATAGTAATAACTTTCCCTTTATCAATAAGCACCGTAATGCGCTTGGTATAAAGAGTAGAATATACGCCATATACCTTAATTACTGCGCATGTCGGATCACTGAGTAATGTAAATGGCAAATGATGTTTTTCTTTAAATGCAGCGTGGCTTTTAACTGATTCATGGTTAATGCCAAACAACTGAATATTATTTTTTTGTAATAATCTATAACCTTGCGAAAGACTACATACTTGCTTAGTACAATAATAAGAGTTATCCAGTGGATAAAAAAATAAAACAACTTTTTGATTATTAAAATCTGACAGCGTATAAGTTTTACCATCATCTCCCGTTAAAGTAAATGCTGGCGCAGGATCTCCCGGTCTAAGTTTTGATTTTTTTGACCGAGCAGAAAGATGAACAGTTGCTACACACAAAAAAGCTATTGTAAGCAACATAAGAGAATTTTTTAAGTAAATCATAGAAAATCCTTTATTTTCATCATAAATCAAATACCATTATGTCCATTTAGCAGATTACTTAAAATCAGCTAAAATCATATATCTTATACTTTGATTATCCGCATGTGCGTAATTGAAAGAAAGATACCATTTTTATAGTAGTAATACATACTAAAGGACATAAAGAGATATTGGAATTAAGTGAGAAGGCAGGTTGCCAGTCAATATAAAGACCAACTTCATTTAATTACAGTTTAGCAACTTTTTTATAAAAGTCAAGCCTGCAATGTAGGTCTAAAAAGCGTAGAAAGCTCAACACAACTTGTTTTTCACAATTATTTAATTTTTAATCAAACATCTTCTAGTCAATTGAACTAATTTTTGTCCATTTTTGATTTCATTTGCTTGCTCATTATTGCAAACGCCAACAAACGATATTTCGCGGATTTTAATTTTGCAACCAAGTTTGCAATAGCTCTCTTTTAAATTGTTCAGCTTGTCCACAGCTCCATGTATACAAAACAGGAAACCCCCAAACAATTTAAATTTTTGATCTAGACATATATTCAAAAAAAAGAGACTTCCTAAGAAAACCCTTGCAATCGCAAGTAACAATATATTTCACTTATTGCATAAAATTATAGGTAAATAGTATGCAATTAAATTGTTATATGCTTATGTTGACTGCCCTCTTTTTTAAATTCCTTTATGGAGTACAATCAAATAATCTATTAGAACAGCCAGCATTACGCAATATCAGACAGGTAACTTTTCCTTCTATGGGCTTTGAAAAAGCAGGAGAATCTTATTTTTCTCCAGATGGAAAAATATTACTATTTCAGGCTGTTCCCAAAGGTAAAACTGGATATCAAATTTATAGTATTGATATTAATAAGAAAAAACCTCGTTTAATAAGCACTGGCAAAGGAGCATGCACTTGTGCTTTTTTTAGACCGGATGGTAAAAAAATAATATTTGCATCTAATCATGAAGCACCTGATGATTTTGAGAATGAACAAAAAATTTCTGGGTATCAAAGAGAGGGAAAAAAGTATCTTTGGGAATTTACCCCTTATATGAATATTTATGAGGCGAACCCGGATAGTTCAGATTTAAAAGCGCTCACCTATGGCCCTGCATATAAAGCAGAATGTGCTTATTCGAGAGATGGTTCACATATAGTATTTGCAAGCAATATTTCAGGAAATATGAATCTTTATATCATGCGATCAGATGGTTCTAATATACACCAAGTTACTTTTACTGATACCGGCTATAATGGTGGTCCATTCTTTTCACCTGATAATAGTAAAATTTTATTTCGGGCTGATTATGAAAAAAAACATTACTTACAAATCTATTCTATAGATTACAAAAACGGTAACATCGAGCAATTAACTAATAATGGTGCAATTAATTGGGCGCCTTTTTGGCATCCTAATGGAAAAGTTATTGTTTTTACTACTTCTTTGCATGGTCATCACCAATACGAACTTTATTTACTAAATATTGAAACCAATAGTACACATCGTTTAACTTATAATGCAAGTTTTGATGGATTGGCAAGCTTTAATAAAGAAGGCACACAAATAACATGGACTTCAAAAAGAGGATCCGATCAGACGTGCCAGATTTTTATAGCTGACTTTGAAATGCCAGAAAAATTATGTATTTCATAAATAAATACGAAAAATATATGAAAAAATTATTTTTAATTGTTCTTTTTATCACCCAAATATACGCAGGTCCTAATCAAACTGATACCGTAACATCCGTATTAGTGAATACAGTACTCCCTTTTAAAATAACTATTGAATTGACTGATTTTCAGATACCGGATGGTATACAATCAATGGCAGTGGGACAAGATGGATATAACTATCTTTTTATAACCGGCCGCACCAATGGTTTGCATGGCTTTGCTAATAGTGATGATTTTCCTCCCTCAAAACAAAACACAACCGTTTTTGTGGTAAATACCAATACAAGAACAGTATTCTGCCGTTCACTGTTCGATCGATCAGGATTATCGCAACATCAAATCGACTTACTTTCTGTAGTAAGCGCGCAATCATATCAATCAGGCAATACCTTATACATCACGGGTGGTTATGGAATAGATACCCAATCAGGTATGTTCTCCACTAAAGATACGTTAACCGCAATTAATATCCCAGGTCTTATCAATTGGGTAACACAACCTAATTGTTGTTCTTGTGCATCAGCTTATATTCGCCAAATTTCTAATCCAGTTTTTCAGGTAACCGGAGGCGAAATGGTTCAATATGGCCAATGCCCAACATTGCTCATATTTGGCCAAAATTTTATAGGAAATTATGATACATCAGCTAATGGCATTTATACCAAACAAGTACGAAGATTTAATATTATTGATGATGGTAATCATTTAAATGTAGAAGTATTAAACCCTTCTGCTCCTGAAGAATCTTTTCGGCGTAGAGATCTTAATATTATTCCCATCATAAAAACTAATTCAGGAAAAAAAATTCCTGCATATGTAGCTCTTTCTGGAGTATTTACCTTAGATACAGGAATCTGGACAGTTCCGGTTGAAATCACTGCGGGTGGAAATTCTATTATGTCTGAACCAAATTTTGCAAGCACCTTCAAACAAGCCATGAATAATTACAATTCAGCACATATTGAGCTGCTTACAGGCAATGGCGATATGTATTCAATTTTATTTGGAGGTCTTACTTTTGGATTTTTTGAAGATAATCAATTTAAAACTGATACTAGTATTCCATTCACTAATCAAATAACTGCAATAAAACGAAGCCCTATTGGAGAATATCAACAAATTTTGTTGCCAATAGAATTTCCCACTATTTTATCAACCGAATCAAATCCAGGAAACACACTTCGTTTTGGAGCTGGTGCTCGCTTTATTATTGAACCTAACATTCCTGTTTTTTCTAATCGTGTTTTGGATTTGAAATCCATTAAAACCACCACCATTATTGGATATATTGTTGGAGGAATTCAAAGTACAGTGCCCAATACGAGTACAATTACAGATTCAGCAGCATCACCTTATATTTTTAAAGTGACACTCACACCCCCATAATAAAATCAATTAAAAATGATACCCTAAACTACCCCCAAAAATTGCTCCACTTAGATTCGTTCTTTTAGGAGTTACGGTAGGTCCAAAAAAATTAGTTTTATGGGTCCATACAAAACTATAATCAAAAAACAAATCTAATAAAAAATTATGAGGAAGATCGATATAGGTGCCAATTTTTCCTATACCACCAAAACCCCATAAAGTCTTTTTTGAAATCACAAATGCTCGCTTACTTTTTTTCCTTATATACTCTGATTGCAAACCTAAACCAAGATAAAAATGAGCACGGCAAGCAATGGGCACAAAATATTTTATACCGATTGCTAGAGGAAGTAATTGTACTGTAGTAGAATCACATATACTTAAAAGGCGTCCCTTTTGCTTAAAATAATCAATGCTGAAAAATGCATACCAATTTTTATATTCGCGTAATTGAAATGTAAACTCGGGGCCATAAAGTGCGCTTCCTTTATAGCAATCCTTAAATCGAGAATCTGTGGGTAAAAAGTAGGAACCTTTAAATTCTAGAATTTTATCTCTAGGAAAAAGAAAAAAAACAAAGAAAGCTCCTATCAAAGCAGGTATGATTTGAAATTTTGGCATAATTTACTCACTTCTCATAATTTTAAATAAAAAAATGATTAATTAAATCGAAAAACTAATCCCTGCTCTTAAATCATATCCTCCAACCATTACTCTTTGGTAGTTGTGAGATTGTCGTGGAAAAAGATAACGAAATGCACTAGTTAGCCCAACACCATGACAAATTGTATAGCATAATCCAACTTCAGCCTCACCAATACCTTTATTGAATTTCACCTCACCAAGATAACTTTTTTCTTTAGTCCATATAATGCCACCACCAAGTGACGCATAAAGTTGCAGACCACAATCAAACTCTTTTCTTCTTCGTAGGTAGAGGGTAAATGGCATTTGCTGTACAATGGAGCCTAGTTGTAAAAAAGATGTTCGTCCTTTCCTGCGCCAATAACTGAACTTAACACCTAAGCCCCAACGTTCCCATGGATAATAACAACCATCGGCAGTGATGGCATTTATTATACCATGTCCATACACATCTTTAAATTTACTTTCATTCTTAAAAACGAATCCCGAAGAAAATGCACCATCAAAGCATGAATCATACTTTTCAAATTTTTTACCAAAAAGTTGTATTGATTGCAGAAACATTAAAGTAAAAAAAGAAAAAAATAATTTTTTTTTCATTTGATGCCTCACTTCTAGCCACAAGACAAATTAAGCCACATGTTATCAACAATATTAATCACGCTCACATTATTAGAACTATAATTAGTCACATATGCGCGTTTACCATCTGGTGAAATCGCAATTGCACTTGGCGATGAGCCAACTATTATTTCAGGGCATAATACTGTATTGGTACACACATCGATAATATTCACTGTTCCTGGACCCGGAGTTAAATTGGTAAAATTTGGACCAAGATAAAACGTATTGTAATTAGTCACATACACAAAACGACCATCTGGTGTAATTGCAACACCTGCTGGTTGATTTCCTAGTGTAATAGTTGCCACTATCATATTAGAACTTAAGTTTACAACACTTACCGTTGTTCCAGAAACTACATTAGGAGCAATTCCTCCTGATATCGGTGAAAAGTTATTACTCCCAAAATTAGTTACATACGCATAATTACCATTGGGCGTAATTGTGATACCAAATGGACCAAAAAAACCTGTTATGGTTCCAACTACAGTATTATCAGATGTACGTATGATACTCATGGTACCAGTACCCGGATTACCATTTACATAGTTAATTGTATATACCATTGTACCATCAGGTGCTATTGCTAATGATGCCGGAGCCTGCCCTACAGTAATAGTTCCAGTAATGGTATTCGTATTTAAATTTACTACGCTTACAGTAGTCCCATTCCCACTACCCACACCTGCAGCACTTCCATAATTATTGACATACCCAGTATTGCCATCTGGCGAAATAACGAAACCCGATGGACCATCAAAGCCAGTAATTGTACCAATAATTGTATTAGTAGCTATATCGATAATCGAAACGGTAGTACCACCGCTATTAGTAATATAAGCTTTGGTGCCTTCTGCATTAATCGTTACAGTATATAGTTCATTAAAACCGGCATCACTAATAGTTTTAATTATCGTATTCGTATTAAGATTTATTACGCTTACAGTACTTCCACCAGCAACACCATCATTATTATTATTGACAACATATGCAAATTTACCATTAGGTGTAATAGCAATTCCTGCAGGAGAATTACCCTGTGTAATAGGAATAGTTGCAACTATTCTACTTGATTGACATGTACAACTAGAAGATTGCATTAAAAACAAAAAAATGAAGAAACAAAATACTCTAATTTTTCTTCTCATGATGAGTACCCTCTCCTATGAGCATATAAGAATTAAATTAGTCTAATCATTTGATTCAAAGCATGTCAACAAATAAAATTGCTGTTTAGATATGCTTTAGTATAAATGAAAACCTGAATTATGTGCCTCTAATTTTTCTTTAAGATCATCTTGACTAATATATTTTAGATTGGAGAAATTAATTGAATTGATTTTAGAAATCATTAAAAAAAACTGGCCATGCCAGCCGAAGCCTTGGCATAATCTGGCGCCTACAGCCGACTATTTTAGAACTTTTTAGCCTCTTTGATAAAAAGGCTTTTATTTTATTCCAAAGTTCTGAATGAAACCCAACATGCCCTATCTGCGTACCAATAGTAATATTAAAAATATCTTTTTCATAAATTTTATTTTTTTTCACATATGATTAATCTAAATGTCGATACCTGTCCAGTCAAAAGGAGAATTGTAAAGATCTACTATATAAATTTAATTCTAATTTTAAGTAGTTTTAACTACGTTGTTCCAAATCAACAGGAAAATTCTTTAAAAACTGTAAGCAAAGATCTTTTTGTAGGTACTGCAGCCGGCGCTAGTGGTATGGTAGTGTATACTCCCTTTCATTATTTTCAAAACAGAACAATTCAAAAACTGCCTATTATAAAAAATCCATTTGTTTGATTTCGTGGATTACCTTCTCTCGCACGACTATTGCTCTTGAAATGGCTACATATGGATTAATAATAAGAACTATGAAAAAAAACCAAAAATGATCTTTATGAATGTTTTCATGGTTCTTTTAAAAGATATGAAAGATAAAATTAATACAAAACTGGATAACTAAACGCTATCTTCTGTTGCTGCAAGGCTTGCTTTCTGGTGGAACTATTGTACTAACAACTCAGCCTTTTATGGTACTTATTACAAAGCTTTATGCTAATTTAAAAAAAGAAAAATATAAACATGGCTTTGATGCTGCATATAAAATTTTACGCAATGAAGGAGTGCGAGGATTTTATAAAGGTTGTGGCTATAGAGCAATGGGCATAATTGCAGCTTTACCAGTAATAAATGCTTCTCGTGATTTTTTTAATAAAAGAATAAGTTAATTAATTTATGGTTAACACTCAACAACTGAAGATTATTTTTTTATAAATCTATAATCTTGCAAAAGATTACATACTTGCTTAGTACAATAATAAAAGTTATCCAAAAATCAGCTTTTTTCATTATTAAAATCTTTTTAACAAATAATCTAAAGCTACCGATAATGAAAAAACCTTAGAATTTTTATTTTCTAAATATAAACAAATCTATTATGCCCATTGAGTACCTGCTTCAGATGTTAAGCAATAGAAAAGTAAAAAGCTTTCTGGCAATAATATTTACGATTTGCCTGAAGATACAAGAGCAAATTTAACAAGCAAAGATTTATTGGATGTTTCTAAAAGAATCTTTATGCTTTAATTTGTACTCAGTAAAGTAATGAAGTTAAAAATTTTATTGTAGGTTAAAATGTTGAAAATTTTAAAACCAAAAATATTCCATCTGCATCTTTTAGTGCAATTTTTTTTATTGTTTTCTTATATTATGAGCAACCAATCAAATCATCACTTTGCTTGGAATGGTGAAAATTATGACAAGGTTTCATCATTCCAATATAAAGCCGGTGTAGAAGCGATAGAATCGTTCAATTTGTGCGGCGATGAGAAAATTTTAGATATCGGATGTGGCAATGGAAAAACTGCTGCTTTATGTGCTAGAAAATTAACATCCGGTTCATTAACAGCAATCGACGCATCTTCTAGCATGATAAATTTTGCACTCGAGCATTATGGAAATACCTCAAATTTAACTTTTTTGCTGCAAGATGTTGTTACTATGTCCTTTGATCAGGAATTCGACTTAGTATATTCGCTATTTTGTTTACACTGGGTTAAAGATCAAGAAATTGCTATGAAAAATATTGCAAAAAGCCTTAAGCCTGGTGGCAAAGCAGTTTTGTATATTTCACTGCCAAACAAATTTAATAAAACTTTTAAAGACGAATTTAATAAAATAATAAACTCTACTCTTTGGAGCCCTTATAAAGACCTTTTGCATTATAATCATTTTCCAATTCCAAAAAAAACATGGTTTAAATATGCAAAGAATAATAATTTTGAAGTAAAGTTCAAAACTATCCAAGATAGCAATTTCTATGAGAACTACGATAAATTCAAGCAAAGATATATAGCTTATGGTTTAGGAGCAGAAATACTCCAGGTTATGGGGCACGAAATTGGCAATCAGTTTGTCGATTGCTATCTTGAAAATGTTTATAAAACCTTGGGTTTAACTAAGGAGCAATCTATCGTATGGAAAATGGATATATTAATTCTCATACTATCGACACAACATTAAACCAACAGATAACAATGTAAAGCCCTAAAATGATAACTTTTCTTAGAACCTATTCAAAAAGCTGAGCAACGCGGTAATATTATCCCAGTTATTACGGTCATTTATTATTGACCCCGATAGATGGAGAATCGAAGCAATTTCATCATTTAATAAGCAAAAGTTAATTTAAAAATCTTTTAATTTAAGTCTTTAAGTTGTTGTTTTGTTTTTTGTTAAAAATAACTGACCTACTAGGCGAAGCTTTTATATGAAGCAGGTACTCCTAATGGGTTCCAAATCCCTGTTTTGAAACATTTGTAGTTTAACATTTTATTGGTTATTGCAATAATTTTGTGATATATAATAATCAAAACTATCTATTAACTTTATTACTTATAATTTATTAATGCATAAAATTAAAGGATCGTCTTATGAAAATTAATCTATTGTTAGCATCACTTTGTATAACGCAAATGCATATTTTTGCTATGGAATCAAAAAAATTAACTATTTCCTATATAGAAAAAAAAATTAATAGTGCTTCTCAAAAGAATAACTACATAAAAGCACGTCAATGGTTTGATCGGTTATCATTACTTGCTGGTGCAGATTGGAAATATTTTAATCTAGATCAGAAAGAAAAATATGGCGATATATATTCAAATCTTTATGATATTATAGAAAAATTAAAATCTTCAAATCGTCAGTCAACTACAAATACAGATGTTTTGGATGTTATTGCTGTTAATATATCAGCAATAAAGAAAGAAGCTTCATGGTTAATAGAGAAGTTAAATCAGAACCAGTGTGATATTGAATGGTCAGAAATGTTGGATAATAAAGTTTCTTTTCCTTCACCTGAAGAGTTAAAAAAGAATCGCATAGAAAATCTAGCCCAAACTGGTCTTATAAAAAAAATGAATAACGATAACTAAGAATCTATCTCAAAATTCAAGAATTTGAAATAACACTTTAAAAAAAGAGATTAATAGTAAAAAAAACTGTAACAACCCTTATTAAATAGTTTAATGGATAATAAGAAATTAAAGAAGATCTTAATCCCCAACTTATGAACCATATAAAATTTCCCCAAGCAAGAGGGGCACATGACCAACTTTTAATAGGCGTCATTTTTTGAGTGTCACTTTTATCCATTGATAGGCAGAAAAATAGTATGAAAAATATAAAAAAATAACCACTTTTTAAACATAAAAATATCCTTATTTTTTGAAGATTACGTGATCAAAATTATTTTTAGTAAAGTTTCTTCCAGTATTTTATCAAGTTTCAAAAGGCAATTTAATCTACCTCAACCTTTGTGAGCGTAACGCCGGGAAATAATTCTTGGAGCTTTTCTTGAGAAAATATAAACATTGATGGTAGAAACAGTTCCATGATAGTCTTTTTGCATTCTGTTTTCGATATTTCTTTAGTTCTCCATTTAATTAATGTTTGGCGTATTTCTTCTTTTAAATTCATTTCAATTTTATCTAGTTCGTGATTTGTACTTCTTACCTCATGATTTGATGGTCTGAAAAAGTTCAACACAGAACGCAAGTCAAAACATGCTGATGAACTAATGGAAAAGCATAACAAGTAAAATACAAATATTTGTTTCACACTATCTCCTCAAAAAAAGAATTCTATTACATGAATACGACTAAAAACCAGTTTACGTAGTAATCTACTTCAATGTACAGAGCAACTGTTTTTATATTTGAAAAAATTATGCTTAAAGCCTATCCGAAAATTAATTAAAATTTAAAAGACCCTTTAAAACCGGCTATACTAGCTGGTTTTAAAGGGCTAATATGAAGCATATGCCAGATTCATTGTAGTGTGAACTAAAAAAATTATTTCCGCAAAAAACAAGTAAAGTTGAACGACCAGAGTTTGATAAAAAGCACAAGAACATTATCCCAAACGAAATAGTAAATATTCGATACCATTTCAAGAAAAGCTCCATTTGCAGCATTTGGAAGGAAAGACCCCCTGATCGATCAAAAATAGTCATAAATAACATGCAATACTTGAAGATCGGAAAGCGGATAGCGCTTTTGTGATGTAAAAAAACTTTACAAGTTTTGTAATAACATCGAAAAATAATTTTAGTTTTCTTTAGTTTGCTTGTTCCTTACGGCTTTTTGATATGATTGCAATTTATGGATAAGCTCTAAATTATTGACTCAACATTATTAATTATTTTAGTATCCTCAATAGTTACTTTTATGAATTATAATAAGGTATTTGGTGGTAAAAATTTTTTTTAAAAATATTTCAAATCATATAGTTATATTATTCTTCTGTATTCTTTTACTTTCTGGATGCCGAAGAAAGGTATACGTAACTAGCAATACTTTTGCTGATGTAAAAACAATACCAAAAGGATTTTCTATTGACAGTTCTTTTTACATTACATCCCTGAATCAAATTAATAAATTATTATCCAATGAGATATCTCAGAAAATTTCGGTAATTCTTACAGATAAAGGATATGTTATTCGCGATGCTAAAGATGCAGATTTCCTTCTAGTATTTAATTTTGCAATAGAAGAATCAAAGCAAATTATTAATATTCCTCAGTATATTCCAGGTCAGACATCAACAACGACAGGAACAGTTAGGAATCCCTATGGGTTTACAGCTGCTCAATATCAGCAACAAACTACATCATCAGGAAACATAATATATATCCCTGTAGAGCGCATGTTCTATTCAAAAGGAATTGTTATTTATGTTTACGATGCGAATGAATATAGAAAAACAAAAAAAGAAGAATTAATATGGCAAGGCTCAGCTGTTACCTGCGATGAAAGTAATGATCTTAGAGAAGCAATAGATTATCTTTTAGTGGCAGCTTCCCAAGATTTTGGACGAAGCACTGGAAGAAATAAGCAAATCCAAATTAATGTTGATAATAAACTTATTGAAAAATTGAGCCAAGGAATATATTCTGCTCTTTCTCAACAGTTTAAAGAGTGTATAATTGCATAATATCTTTCTGTAAAAAATATAAAAATCGCAAAACATCAAAGATCCAAAATGATAAAGTGTTTTGACTTTTTTTAGAAAAAGGAGAAAATGCCATTTTAGTAGCTTATTTAAAGTAGCTTTTAGTGGCATCCCATACAGGACTATTTTATAACTAGTAGGATATAAACTTTTGGCAAGCTACTCTAAACTGCCTGAGATTGTTCTTCTATAAAGTAATTTACATGCATAGATCAGTACAGAAGAACAAAAAGAAATGGGGCATTCGCTTCCCGCTCAAGTAGCTTGTCTTGAAAAATATTGTCAGAGCAAAGGCTTTGTCATAATCAAAAGTTGTAGCTTTGATGAAAGCGCTTATAAAAGCCAACGCGATGAATTCGATACTATTCTTGATTTTGTACTCGAACAAAAAGATAAAATCGCAGTTTGCTTTGATAAAGTAGACCGTCTTACACGCGACAATTTGATAGACGGATAGGAATACTCTATGACAAAGCTTTACGCGATGAACTAGAATTACACTTTGTATCTGATGGATAGGTTGTTACGAGTAAAATTTCCGCTGCACAAAAATTTCAATTCGGTATAACTCTTAACTTAGCCAAATATTATTCTGATGCAATAAGCGATAATGTTAACCGTGCAAATGAACAAAAATGGCGTAAAGGTAAATGGACGAGTAAGGCTCCTTACGGTTACAAAAATATTGTAAGACCTAATGGAAAAAGAGATATAGTAGTAGATGATCATGAAGCTCATATCGTAAAAAAAACATTCGAATGGTACGCAACTGGTATATACTCCATGGAATTATTGCGTGCAAAGCTTAAATCCGAATACGGCGTTCAATGGATTAGGAGCTTTGTAGACAAACTACTCAAGCGTCATTTTCTATTACGGGATTATGGAAATTAAAGGGAAAATGTTTCCCCACTGTTACCCTCCGTTAATCTCAAAAGCCTTATTTGATCAAGTCCAAAAAAGTGAAACTGGTTTTAATAAGAGCAACAAATATAAATATGCAGGACTTCCATTTATGTATAGAGGATTATTGCGTTGTGGAGATTGCGGCTTAGCAATAACACCAGAAAGACACAAAGGCTATTATCACTGTACTCAATACAATGGGAAGCATGGGGCTAAATGGCTGCGAGAAGAAGAAATCACAGAGCAAATTGGAAAAGTATTTCAACAGATACAACTACCTCCTGAAATTTTTCAGGAAATAACCAACACATTGAATAAGGTCCATCAGGACAAAATTGAGTTTCATAATAAACACTTTGATAAACTTACCGCTGAGCAAAAATCTATCACCAAGATGATGGATAACTTGTATTTAGACAAACTGAAGGGAGAAATTAACGATGAAAAATATAACAGATTTCATACTTCCTTGCGTAGCCAGATGGATGATGTTACTACGCGTTTGAGTCGTTTACAAGAAGCTGAAGATAACTACTATATAATTACCAAATATGTCCTGGAATTATCTAAGAAAGCTGATGGCTTATTTAAAAGTTCAGAAGTTGAGAAAAAACGCCAATTAATCAAACTGGTACTTTCGAACTTACGAATTGAAGGCGATAAAGTGCTCTACGACGCACAAAAGCCTTTTGATTTGTTATTGAAAAACGCTGATTGTGTAAGCTGGCGTCCCTAAGGGGATTCGAACCCCTGTTTTCGCCGTGAAAGGGCGATGTCCTAGACCAGGCTAGACGATAGGGACATATAATGTAAAAGAACTTTTGATACCAATTCTTAACTGATTGCCTAAAGCATATCGCACAGAATTGGCTTGCCAGGCGTAATTGCTTATAACAAAAACCTGGTGAGCCGGGTTGGATTCGAACCAACGACCCACAGCTTAAAAGGCTGTTGCTCTACCAACTGAGCTACCGGCTCTTTATCTGAAAAGACGTTAATTATCGTATAAGTTTACGCAATTTTTGTCAAGAAAAAGGCAAAAATTTAAAATAAAATTAATTTACTTATATAGCAGTATATCAATAATCCAAGAATATCCATAATAGTAGCTAAAAATGGCCCGGCTGCATAGGCCGGATCAATATTAATTTTTTTTAATAATAAAGGTATACCACTGCCTAATAATACTGAAACTAAAACAATTATAGCTAGCGATAGGCTTACCGCAAAACTTCCTAATAAATCGCCATAAGTCAGATAGACGCGAATAAATGAAAAAACTCCTAAAATTATTGCCATCAAAATAGCCATAAAAAATTCTCTTCTAAGAAATTTAAAAATATTTCCCGGTGTAATTTGCCCAGAAGCGACGCCTTGAATTACAACTGCTGAAGTCTGGCTACTTGAATTCCCACCTGTACTGATTAACATCGTTATAAAATACATCAAAAAACCAGCAAGGGTAACTTCATACCGCTTTATAATCATAGAAGATAAAGACTGTGCTAAAAGCAAAATAATTAGAATGTAACTGCGTTCATATAAAATTCTAAAAAAAGAAGTTTCAAAATATGGATATTTAATCGGCGTCATAGCTGAAATACGATATACATCCTCACTTGCTTCTTGTTCAATAATATCAACCAATGTATCGCTAGAGATTACCCCTAAAAAATAATTCTGTTCACCGACAACAGGAACCGTCATCAAATTGTAATGAATCATCTTTTTTGCCACTTGCTCACGGTCTTCATCTACCGTAACTATTAATTCATTTTTTCTTAAAAATGATGAAAGTCGAGTTTGTGGAGATTTTAAGACTAAGTCTTCTAGTCTGATCTGCCCAACCAAAATGTTATCTTGATTGGTTACATAAATTTGCTGATGTAAATCACGCCGTGGTTGCAAGCGCTGTAAAATTTGAATACTTTTTTCCACCGTGAAATTCTGCATGAGCGTTAATACATCGGTATCCATGATACCGCCAGCAGATTCGGGATCAAATTTTAATAATGAAAGAACCTTTTGCCGATCTTGCGTACTTAATAAAATAAGATATTTTTTTAATTCTTGATCTGATAAAGGATCAAATAAATCGGTTAACTCATCAATAGGAGTTTTACTTAAAATTGCTGCTTTATCCCGATCATCCAAAAAAGAAAGCACAAAAACTTTCATTGAATCCGAAAGTTCTCCAAATACCGCAAGCTGTAAATCATTCGGAAATTTTTCAAAAAGTTGCTGTATTTCGTCACGATTAATAAAGGAAAAGAAAATCTCAATATCTGCAGGATGCATCTCGAGCAACTGTTGCCACAACTGCTTGCCCGTTGGTGTTTCCTGCTTTATAACATCTTGAATATTTTGCTGAAGTTGCCTAATCAACTCTTTGGTATCATCTATCATACCGCCCCTTTGACTGATATTTCAATTTTGAGCAACTTTTTTAGCATAGCATGTCTCGATTTGTTCTAATAGTCATCATAATTAATTCTTGACCCGTTGTCCATTTGACTTTAAAAAAAATTGCCTTATCATCGATATATAAGGTTTTTTTATAAAAATCTTTTCAATTAATCACAAATTACTCGTTTTAAATAAAAAAGGAAAAATGAGAAATGGCAAGCACTCAACATTCTGAACCAACTCATTATCAATTTATTGTGCCACAAGAGACCGAACCGATACGCCTTGATACATTTATTTCAAAGCAATTACCAAATTATTCACGTACTTTTATTCAAAAACTTATTGAAGATAAACATATTACCATCAATGATAAAACGGCAAAACCAAGTACATTAATAAAATCAGATGATGTTATCAATATTCACATACCGCCGGTAACACCATTCTATGAAACTGAACTTACTGCAGAGACCAAAGAAAAACTCAATGCATTAGGCATAGAAATTGTCTACACACATCCAGACTTTTTTATTATTAATAAACCGGCTGGCGTCATAGTGCATAAGCCTTCAACAAAAAGTAATAAATTAACACTTGTCGATTGGCTCATGTTTCATGCACAAGAACTTGCAAATGTTGGTCATCCTGAACGCCCTGGCATTGTACATCGTCTTGATAAAGATACTTCTGGACTTATGATCGTACCAAGAAATAATTACGCACATAATATTTTTAGTGATATGTTTAAAAATAGACAAATAAAAAAAACATATTTAGCTATCGTACAAGGACATCCCGATCCTAAAGGAATTATTGATTTGCCGATCGGTAGAGATCCAGTTACCCGTAATAAAATGACCGTAAATGGTATCAAAGCACGCCCATCAAAAACAAACTATAAAGTTATAGAATATTTAAAAGATGCTACTTTAGTAGAAGCATATCCAGTTACTGGCCGTACCCATCAAATTCGGGTTCATTTTAATGCAATTGGCCATCCATTAATTGGTGATCAATTATATGGAAAAAAATCAAAACACATAAAAAGGCATGCGTTGCATGCTACGCAATTATCATTTACTTACAATAACAATCTTTTTAATTTTACGAGCGAAATGCCGCAAGATTTACGGAATTTAGTCGATACATTAAAATAATCTTGCTCTACCATATCTTTTTTTACGTTATAATTTTTCTTGATTTTTTTTTTAAAGCACAATACGCTGAACCCAGCTAAGAAGGAATTGTAGTAATGAAGCGTCTCTTTATAAAATTATATTTTCTCTTTAATTTTTATCCTAAATTGCCATTTTATATTCTGGGTTAATAATCACTGGCATTTTAATTTCTTGAAATGGCGTTGTTTGATTCCAGAGTGTTGTAAATTTGTTTTTATATTTTTCAATCACAAATTGAGATTCAGTTATAAAAACATTTTCTTGGTTTCTTGCAAGTCCAGCATAGGTTACATTGGCTGATCCTGTCCAAGTTATTGCTTTATGTTCAAAGTTTTGTCCAAAAATAAAAAACTTATTATGCATTATGGTATAACCAGTATACACATGAACCGGTATACCTTCGGCATGTACAATTTTAACTTTATGGAAACGATCTTCTAAAGCACTTGAATCAACAATAATATAAAGCCGTACGCCTCGCTTATGTGCCTCTATCAGTGCTTGTACCACATCTTTATCATTTAATCGATACTGAGCAGTAAAAATATATTTTTTTTCATTATTAATAAGCCCAAGCAAAATATTTTTTACTTTATCATCAGGAACAAAAAAAACTGATAAAATACGGCCATTGGTGAATATTGATTGTCGAGCAAATTCAATATAATCGATACTAACTAAACGAAAAAAACAAATGGGGAACAACAGAATAGTAAGAAATCGCATTCTTGCCATAATCACTACGCCTTTTAAAATAAAAGCACAAAAAACTATATTAAAACTTCCATCTCATTTCAACTTCACCTCCTAAATCACTGCGCTCATCTTTTATACCACGAATAGTGATATCATCTGATAACAGATATTCTACTTCAAATTTAGTATCTTCAGTTAAACTAAAATTTTTCTGTATTAAAGCACGGAGCCGTTCTGAAACTTCTATTTCAATGCCGCCACGAAATCCACCACGCCCCATTTGATCTACAAAACTCGGTACAATGCGAATATGTTTTAAAGGGCTTAAAATCGCATTAAAGTAACTTTCAACTTTTGATAATGATTGATCTGAGCCAAACATTAACTGTTGTAAATTCTGCATTACCATTGTAGGCATTGCCAATGCAAATGATCCTTCCTCTGAGCCTGCGAGTAATAAAGTTATAATTTGTTCTTCAGTCAATGGCGGCGTAGCTTCAAAGACAATATGCGGATGCTTTAATGAACCAGTTATACGTAAAGTAATATGATATTTTTTGATTTTTCCTTTGGCAATTAATTCAATCGCCGGATCATCAAGCTGATGAGGTAAAAAATAAACATGTGCTCGCGTAATGTATAATGGTTTATAAGGAAAATTTAATATACCTGATGTTAATGAAATAGAGCCTAAAATTTCAGGATTATTAATGCGATTTTTTATAGATAATCCAACATTTACATCAGTTGTTAAAAAAAAAGTCTTAATATGTAATGGATCATGCGTTGTAAGTGCAATATCACACAAAATATTATAACCACTTACTGGGCGAAATAATTTACTTGTAATACTTTGTTGCGCATCTATAGAAAAAATATTTTTTTTGCATTCACTTTTATCTATAGAAATATTTCCCTTACAAGTTAAGCCATTTGCATCATTGGTACATAATAATAAAGCACCAGAAAGTACCGCAAATAATTCTCTTTCTAAATTTAAAAAAACATTTTCAAGTAAAAATGGCGCATGCATAAAAAATTTCTGCAGCTTATCATCCCACAAAATGGTTGCACGATGCATGCGCATAACTCCTTCAGTAAGCTCTGCGCTTCCATCCGATACAATCAACGTTTTTTTATCTAAATTGAATGCAATATTGCCATTGAGTTGATGAATAAAATTATATGTTTGCGGCACTTGGATATGGCCATCTTTCATACTAATGTTACCCATTATTTGATGGTCATTTTCCAAACCTAGGTTTATTTCAACAATCCCTTTTCCACGAATATCCTGATCAAGCCAATAAGCAAGTAATGATCGAATCGCTTGATAATCAATTAACAGTGTTATATTATTTTTTTCTTTAAAATTTGTTGTTACTAAAATATTATTATTTTCATCAGTACAAAAAAACTTTTGCAATATAAAATTGGGTGTTAACAGTGCTTCAATTGCATAATTATATTTATTTAAAGTTCCAGTAAGAGTTAATAATGCATCTTTAAGTGAAATGTTCCCTTTTGTTTCAATATAATCATGCAGTTTCTTATGGGTACATTTTATCTTATAGTTACCAGTCATACTTTCTGAATTTGATAAAATATTAAAGGTAAAATCATATGGTTCAATAACCCAACTACCGGTAGCTTTTGCAGCAATCTGTGAAGAATTATGCAATGAAAGAGAAACTTCTTTATTTGATTGATTATATGTCCAGTCACCCGTATATTGCATTTCATCATTTATCAATCTAATAGTGCCAGTCCAATTCGTACTTTCTTTATGAAAGGTTAATGTTAATGATCCAATGGGCATATTATTATAATATATATCTTGAATCGTAAGAGAACCATTCATAATATTATCATTAGTATGATCAATATGCATATCAAATTGCGCAACACCATTTACAGGACTAGAAATAGGCCATATATTCTGTAAATAATTAAGTGGTATAAGCCCTTTGACTCTTGTCTGATTATTATCAGTATTATGATTAAGTTCACATAAAAATTTATGTGCTTTATTGCGCAACAGCAGCGTAGCGTCACCATGTTTTACATGGGTAGAAATATAACATTTTTGATATCCTTTTGGAAAAATCGGCAAATGCATATTGCCTTCGGCAAAAATCGATAATCCTTTTTTTGGTATTACTGCAGGACGCTTTTCAATATTTGCGTGCAAAGTTAATGCTTGTAATATCGGCATTGATTTAATAGATAAATTACCGTCAGTTATATATAAAGTAGACCTAAACTGATCTGCAATGACCGCTGATTCACTAGAAAAAGCAAGTATTCCCTCTATTGATTTGTTATTTCCAATAATATGCAATAATCCTTTACGAATTATTAAACTTTTTAAAGATACAGGAATATCTTCTGCATCTAAAATAAATTTTTTTAGATGTTCAACAATAGCAAGTGAATTATTATCAATTGTTGATTGAGCACGAACTGAATCTAGAATTATTTCAAGTCCCAAATTGCTCGATAATAAAAAATTAATCCAAGAGCTTTTGAGCGAAAAACTTTCCGCTTGCCACTCCCACGAAGTTTTATCAGGCGCCTTAACTTTTATTTGATTCGCGGTCAAAAGTAATGGAAGAATACTGAGTTCTTTTAAGGTACATTGGCTTTCACAATCAAACATTGAATCAAATAATGTTTGTAATTTTTGCTGGGTAGTTATTTTGAATTGCTCATTATGTTGTAACAAATAGATACTTGCACTAAATCCTAACAAGATAGCTAACAGAGCCATCAATAGAAATCTCATGATAATAAAACCCACGAATCCTTACGATATGCATATGTTCTCAAATATGAAATATGTGCTACTGGACTTGTTAATGCGTACATTAAAGAATTATTCTGATCTTTAAGATACAGCGTTCCCGCGCTCATTGTGCCATCTGGATAGAAATGAACACAATCTTGAGAAAAAGTAACTGGTTTTGAAATTAATTCTTTTGGCGCAGATGGTGGCCCAGCAGATCCAAATAAAAAACCAAAAAATATCCCTGAAGGTAATTTTTCTGAACGATTTAATACGGTATAGTTATTTTGATGAACATCAATTTTAAGCACATGTTCTTGTTGCGTGATAATTGCTCGTTTTTGTAAATAAAAAAAAAGCGCATATATTTTATTCAATTCTGCACGTAAAAAGTAATTGTGCATAAAATGAGAAGTATTCACACATAAAGTATAAAAAAACATCAATATGACTAAAACTAATGCACATTCAATAAGCAAAAAGCCGCGTTGTTGCTGAATCATATTATTTCTTCTTCCTCCACCGCTGCAACACGAGCAACTTCTGCTATAGTTGTAATACCTTCTTTTATTTTACGAATACCATCACTTACCAATAAAGTCATACCATCAGCAACTGCTTGTTTTCGAATAACTGACATATCGGCTTGTTCCATAGTAAGCTTTGCAATATCGTGTGTCATTTCCATAATTTCAAAAATGGCAATACGTCCTTTATAACCGGTATTCATACATTCTTCACAACCTACTGCTTTATAAAAAGTAATCTGTTCCGCTTGCGCAGGACTTATACCGATACTTTCTAACTCTTCAGTAGTTGGTTTATAAACTTGTTTGCATAGCGGACACAAAGTACGAACTAGTCGTTGTGCAACCACACAAATAACCGAAGAAGCTATTAAGAATGGTTCAATGCCCATATCAATTAAACGGGTAATACTTGCTGGCGCATTATTGGTATGAATAGTACTTAAAACAAGATGTCCAGTGAGTGCTGCTTGAATTGCAATTTGAGCCGTTTCTTGATCACGGGTTTCACCAATCATAATAATATCAGGATCTTGACGTAAAATAGATCTTAAAGCTGCTGCGAAAGTTAACCCAATTTTTTCTCGTACTTGAACTTGCCCTACACCTTTCATTTGATATTCAACCGGATCTTCGACAGTAACAATATTTACCTCAGGCGTATTTAATTTATTAAGCACCGAATACAACGTAGATGTTTTACCAGAACCGGTTGGCCCTGAAACAAAAATAATACCATTTGGCCTAGCAATATTACGTTCAATAACTTCATAATCACGCTCACTAAATCCAAGATCTTTTAATTTTTTAAACGTACGTGTTTTATCAAGTAAACGCATTACTATACGTTCACCAAATTGTGTTGGTAAAACTGAAACACGAATATCAATAGCTTTATCAGCAACTTTAATCTCAATACGGCCATCTTGTGGAATCCGTTTTTCGGCAATATTTAAGTTCGCCATAATTTTTATACGTGAAATAAGTGCCGCTTGTGCACGCTTGGGCGGCGTAAAAGCAGGATACATAACCCCATCAATACGATACCGTACGCGCATTTCTTTTTCGAATGGTTCAATATGAATATCAGAAGCGCCTCGTTTAACTGCTTGCACTAAAATATGATTTACTAATTTAATAATTGGCGCTTCAGCGGCCATTGCCAAAATATCTTTTTCCTCGATTTCTGCTAATTCAACCGCTTCAGGAAATCCTTTTTCTTCTTCAAGCTCCTCAATCATCTGCTTGGCACCCTCTAACGGGTAATACCTATTGATCGCATCAATAATTATTTCTTTGGTAGATACTGCGGTATTCGTATCACCGCCAAGCAATAAATTTAATTCATCAATAGGTTGAAATTCATGAGGATTGGCAGTAAGAATAGTAATGCGGTCATCCATCATAACAGGTATGATGATATGCTGACGCAAAAAACGTAACGGTATGCGCGCAAGTAATGCTGGTTCTGCCATTTTTTCAGTAATTTTATTAATAAAAGAAATATCAAGAAACTGGGCAAATGCTTGTCCAATATCTTCGGTAGTTGCATATCCCTTTTCAATGAAACAACGTGATAAATCTTTACCTGTTTTTTCTACCGATTGCACACATTCATCAAACTGCTGTTGCGTTATTTTTTTTTGTTCTAATAAAATTTTACCAATATCATGTTTTGCCATATTAACTCCAAGCACCCCAGGCGGTTCACATAACTTATTTTAACCATATCATAGTTGCTATTCTTTTAATAGCACTCGCCAATTTTATACATTTGCATGCTCAATGCAATTATGGTATCTTACTTAGTATATTTTCAAATTTCATCATGATAATATTCAAAAGCATAAGAGTTCCTTATGATAATCTACAATAGATCCTTTTTGTTTGCGTTACTTGCTTTCTGTTTCATTTCAACTCAAAACACTTTTAGCGATCAATTATCGCCCGTTTTGCTTAAAAATGATGCTTCTGTTCAAGCAATAAAACCAATAGAACAATCGGTTTTTATTAAAAAAACAGCACCGCAAGAAAAAAAATCTGATCAAGAACTAACAGTACAAATTACTAATAAAAGATATCCAAAAAAAGTAGTAATGAAAAAACCGATAAAAAAGCCGCAACCAATTGTGCTTAAAGATCCCGCAAAAGACCGTCTTTTAAAAAAAACTATTCGCGATATGACAATTGATGAATTGATCATTGCTAAAGAGTATGCAAGTTTACATAGTCTTCAAGATCTCGTCTTAAAATATATTGAACGGCTTATTGTGCTTGCTAAAGATCCAGACTTACTTTCTTCATTGCGTCTTGAACTTGCTGATATTTATTTTGAAAAAGCTGAAATGAAAAAAGCAGGAAAATTATACTTAGAATATGTTAAATTTTATCCTGGCAGTAAAAAACGTGATTATGCAGAATATAAAGCAGTATTAACACGATTTTATGCTCGTCTTAAGCCGCCATTAGATCAATCGAAAACAAGAAAAACTATTATATTGGCTAATCATTATCTTGAACGTTCTAACGCAACAATAAAAGAATACACCCAAGAAATAGAAAAAATGCGTATTGAATGCTATCAAGATTTATATGAATATGAAGTAGGCATTTTTTATCAATATCTAAATCGCGAACGATGGATAGCAGCACAAACACGATTGAAAAATATTAAAGAAGAATTATTGCCTGCTATGCATGATATTGAACCACATTTATTAGAACTTGAGGGATTGCTTGCGCAAAAACAAGGAAATGAAACATTGGTTAATGAAATGTTGGCAAAATTGCAAACAAATTTTCCAAAACATACACCAACGGTATTCATTGCTCACAATAAAACAAAAAAATCATATGTTGATCGCTTCTGAAAATTGTAGCTCAAGTGCATCCAAAAAGATTGCTTTAGGAATATACGGTGAAAAACTTATAGCTACTTATTTAAAAAAAAATGGCTATAGTATTTTGAAGCAAAACTACCGTATTCGCGGTGGTGAAGTTGATATTATTGCACAACAAAATAATACGATTATTTTTGTAGAAGTAAAGACACGCAGAAATAGCTATTTCAATCTTTCGCAAGTAATTGTGCCTGCAAAACAGCAAGCTATTATACGTACCGCAGAACACTTTTTATTAATGCATCACATAAAAAATTGTGTTATTCGGTTTGATTTAGCATTAATCGATAATCTTAATAATGTAACCTATATTCCAAATGCATTCACTAAATCGAGTAAAATTTAACCATGGAATGGAATTTTTTTTTACGAGCATTAACTGGATTTATTTTTGCTTTAACCGTATTTTCTACTTTCTTTTTATTACCTTCTTATTGTTTTTCATTATTACTTACCATTTTCTTTTTCTATATATTCCTTTTCGAATGGCCGCAATTAACAAATAATAATCCTTTTCTGTATTGGTTGGGTCTCATATTTTATCTAATAATACCTTTTATATGTCTTATCATATTAAATGAATCAACCGCATATCGTCCCTTGGTGGCATTAACTTTTGTTATCGCTTTTAGTAATGATACGGTAGCCTATTTGGTAGGAAAGCATTGGGGTATCCATAAAATATCTCCTCAGGTTAGCCCAAAAAAGACTTGGGAGGGTTTTTTTGCTGGCTGTAGCGCTTCCATAATAAGTTTTGGCTTATTTCATAAATTAGCTCTTGGCTATTTTGATGTAGTTTTTACTCTTTTTCTTGGTTTTTTATTAGCAGTTACTGCTTTTTTGAGTGATTTGCTTGAATCATACCTTAAGCGTAAAGCCAATATCAAAGACAGCGGGCATATATTACCAGGGCATGGAGGCTTACTTGATAGGCTTGATAGCAGTTTATTTTTGGCCATAATTATATTTATACTCAAAAATTTTTTAATTTAACTTGACGATTCTAAAAAATAATGAAAAAACTTTTCAGCTTGAAAATCTCCAATTGAATATTTTCTTTTTTTGTACTGTTTTTCAGGCAATTTGGAGCCAAATAATAAATAATCTAAAGATACTATTTATCATTCTATTTGAATAATTTAAACACTACATTTCATGAAATACATATTAATCATTTGAATTATTTTTTATTTTTTATTGTGTTTATTGACAAAATAATATTTTTATTTAAATTAGATAATGATAATGTCTTGTAATGGTTACAAGATAAACAGAATAATAAGAAGTATTATTTTTAATCTAATTATGGAGGTCATTCATGAATACTTCACGAATCTTATCTATTTTCATGTTTCTTAGTTTAGCTGGTGCGCAAGTATCTGCAATGGAACCAACCAAGCAGGCGCTTAGCATAAGTTTCCAGTGGATGAAAGAAAACTGTTCTAATGTTATAACAATTGCCAAAAATCATCCGCTTTATGCAGCAGGTTTAACCGCAGTCGGTGTAACAACTACAGGTACTTACTTTTGGTTAACTAAAAAAGATAAAGTTAAGCAAACAGAAGAACTTTCAGAAAAAAAACAAAACGCTGCTAAAAAGTTTTTAGCAAATCATAAGCTTAGCTTAGGATTAGGAACAGCTGCTCTAATAACAACTGGTGGTCTTTATGCAGCTAACAGTCATGGTTACTTAGAAGGTGCTAAGGAAAAAGCACAAGGTCTTTGGAATTATGTACCAAGCATGACAACTGTAAAAAGCTATGTACCATCATTCGGTTGGAAATCTGGCGTAACTGCAGCAGCAGTAGTTGGTGCAGGTTTTGGTTATAAGTATTTGAAATCTGACGCTAAAAAATCAGAAATCAAAGATACTAAAACTGATACAACAGTAGTTACAAAGAAAAATAATCCATCAGCTACTGGAACTTTTACTAGACCAGGAAAAGCTAATGACGCTGTCACCATGGTAAAAAAATCAACTAAAGAAATAGCTCTACAGTACATAGCATTTCTTAGTAATATGAAAAGCAACTTTCTTAACAATGCTAAAGCACAATTTGAAATTAGCTTTCCTAGCTAAAGCGATTGATAATGAATAGTTTATAACAAATAAAGAATACACCAAAAAATTTGTTTTTGGTGTATTCTTTATTTAAACATTTCTGTTTGCTTAACTCGTTCTTCTTTTCCCGTGATCATATTTTTTATAACAACTTCTCCTTTTTCTTGCTCTTCAGATCCAATAATGATTATATGCTGCGCACCTAATTTATGAGCTTTGCGCATCATACTTTTTAATGAACCACCGTCTAAAAAAACTTCAATGCACAAACCTTTAGTTTGTAATTCATCGGCAATTAATAACGCGAGATTATATTGCTCTTGTTCTAACGGCATAATAACTTGCAATGCCAGTGGCCTTGGAATTTGCAACTTTTCTTGTATTGGCTCAAGCAAAAGTAATAATCGTTCAATACCTATTGCCGCCCCTAATGATGGATAATCTTTTTTATATCCCAAATGCGAAGCTAAATGATTATAACGTCCACCACCGCAAAAAGCACTTTGCGCACCAAGCGAGCTACTCGTAAATTCAAATACTGTTTTATCATAATAATCGAGCCCACGTACTAACGTTGGCATATGCGTGTAAGAAACTGATAACATATCTAATACTTCTTTTAATTGCTGCCATTCTTGTGCACATGATTTGCATAGTACATCTGTGATTTGTGGCGCCTTACGATATAGCTCTTGGCATGTAGAATTTTTACAATCAAACACGCGTAAAATATTTTTTTCTTTTCGTTGCTGACATGTCTCACATAATATTTCAATATTATTAGTCAAAAATTCATCTAATATTTTTTTAAATTTTTGGCGATCTTCTGGACAACCCAAAAAGTTAATCAATAATGCATAATTTTCAAGCAAAAATTTTTGAGCAAACAATCGATCCAACATAATAATAAAGTAAGCATCTTGCCAAATTGAATCCGTATCTATAATTTCAACATTTACCTGATGAAATTGTCGATAACGTCCTTTTTGCGGTCGCTCATATCTGAATATCGGCCCGTAAGAAAATACTTTCCATGGTAATTGAGTAATATTATGTTCTAAAAATGCACGCATTGTAGAAGCAGTTACTTCTGGACGCAAACAAATATTTTCACTCGAATCTTGCGTAGCGATAGTAAACATTTGCTTAGTAACCACATCAGTTTCTAAACCCAGAGATCTTTTAAATAGTTCAATAGGTTCTAATATTGGGGTAGCAATTTGAGTAAATTGATGACATCTCAAATAAGTACTTGCCGTATCAATAATAAAATTAAATAATGTTAAATCTAAAAAATCTTGTGTGCCTCGAATCTTAGTTATCATTTGAAGACCTTTATTATTGATTGTAACAATATAATTTTTTTTTACTCAGTTTAGCAAATTTTTGAAAAAGTTTTATAGAATTTTTTGAAAATAGTTGACTTTTATTAGAGTCTGATGGTAGAACTTTGTAAAGTATAGCACACTTAAAAGAAAGGAGGCATCTATGGAATGATTACAAGCTATTGGTAATGATAATCAAGCTCAAAAAATTTTTTTTAAAAAAAGATTTGACTATTTCTACTTAAAATTGGTAGAACTCAAAATGATATGTCGGAGTGTCGGTAATGTATAACACTTCTAAAAAGGGAGTGACTCTTATGAGAAAGCACGTCAAGATTTCTCTTCTATTGTTAACTGCAGGAGCGTATGCTCATGCAAGTGATGGAACCGCGTTTAATGATTCAAAAACATTCATGTATATTCGCCCACCGTTTCATAGCGCCTTTCCAGAAAAAGAAGCTGGTTGGTATGATCGAGCGCTTGCACGTGAATGTGGTTGGGGTGGTGCATTTCAAATAGTACCATTTGGTGGCCGTTCAACCCATAGCAGTGATATTGGAAAATATTTCATGTTCTGTGGCAAATCTGAATTGATAGTTGCTGAAGATTTAGCTGCAGGAAGCCAAAGTATTGGAGCTGAGGCAATCGGTGGATCTGCTAATCCTAATTTCAGAGATGTAAATGCTGTTCACTTTAATATCCACACAACAGGCCGCGATTTCAAAAGTACTATTCGTTTCCGCCCACGCCATTCATATGCAGGTGTTGGTTTAGATTATAAACAATATCTACACCGCCGTGATGCGTGTGAAAAGAAATGGTGGTTTGAAATTTCCACACCACTTCTTTGGGTACAAAATGATATGAGATTAACGGAAAGTGTTATAACTGCAGGAACACCAATAAGTGTTGCAAATACTAATGCTAATATGGTCGAAGCATTTAAAGGTGAAAAGCCATTCTTCCGTCCAGCTGGTGCAGATAGTCTTGCTGCTGCAATAACTGGTTCTGGTTGGAACTTTGGTAAAATTAATAACAAAAGAGATCGATTCCGACCAGCTGATATTGAAGTTAAAATCGGATATGATTATCTTTGTGAAGATATGTGCCATGCAGAAGGGTATATTGGTGGTGTAATTCCTACTGGTAACCGACCAAACGCAGAATATGTATTTGAACCAATCGTTGGTGACAACTTCCATGGCGGCTTGATGTGGGGCGGTTCATGGGGCTGGGAAATCTGGTCTAGCTGTGATCGCTATCTCCATATCGAAATGGCAACAAATGGCCGTTACTTATTCAGAAACACACAAAATCGTAGCATGGATGTGAAGTTCAAACCATGGAGCCGTTACCAGTTAGTATATCGTAGCTTCACTGATGCATTAAGTGCCGCTGCACAAGAAGGTATTAATGTATTCACCCGTAAAGTTGAAGTGCGTCCACGCTTTAATAAAGCACTTTTATCTTCATTAGTATATACACATTGTAGCTTCCAAGCAGAAGCTGGTTATACCTTCTGGGCAAAAACAGCTGAAAAAATCAAGCTTGATAATGATTTTGAAACTGGCGTAACGTTTGCATCTGTAGGACAAGGAGCTGCTTCTAATTTAAGTTTGGGTGGTATAAATCGTGCGATTACTATTAAAGAAAACTTTGATGGTTCTACCATTAATGTAACAGCAGATCAAGCAACTTTATACAATAACTTTGCTTTAAGAGAACAAGATTTAGACTTTGAATCTGCTTCTTCACCATGTGCACTTACTCATACTTTCTATGGCTCATTAAGCTATCGTTGGGATGACCTTTGCTACCCAATATTCATAAATGCTGGTGGCTCTTATGAAGTTTCCTCAAGTATAGGTGCTATCAATCGTTGGATGGTCTGGGGTAAATTCGGTCTATCAATTTAGCCGCCTACTTAAAAGGATAATTTAATGAAAAGATACTTAATAATCTTAAGTATCCTAGGCTTGCTCATTACTGAGCAAGCCTATGGAATGGAATTCCCTTTACCTAGAAAAGCAGGAGATGCAACCTCTCAAGTAAGAAGTTCAAATAAGGAAGAAGCTGAAAGATATATACAATTTCTTAGGGAAAAAAGGAACCGTTTTCTTCCAAATGCTGAAGCACAATTTAAAATTAGCTTTCCGACTGCGCCAGCACCTTCACCTAAACCGAAGCCTGCACCTGCTCCAGAAAAAAAAGGTGTTAATTTCGACGAAGTAAAAAAACAAGCACAAGCAGTAAGAACTCAAGGACAAATGGTAGTTAAACAAGCAGAAACAGCAAAATTACTTGATAAACAGAAAGAAGAATTAGCAACTGCAATTGGTTTTCCAGATTTTGCCTCAATGAAAAATGCCTGGCAATAACCATAATTTGTTCTAATTGATAAAAAAAATCCTCGGAAAAATCCGGGGATTTTTTTGTTTCTTTATTTTTTAAATCTCTACGATATACTCAACATAACTATTCATATAAAAAAATAAAAAGGGAATAGATGTTGCCAACTATTCTTATTACTGGTGGTGCCGGATATATTGGATCACATACGGCATATCTTTTAGCACAACGTGGTTATCAAGTAATTGTTCTCGATTCATTTATGCATAATCAATATTTTAATCCACAATGGGCAACAGTAATTAAAGAAGATTTTGCTGATAAATCAGTACTTGAAAATATTTTTACTAGTTATAATATTCAAGCCGTTATGCATTTTGCAGCATGTATTGAAGTTGGTGAATCGGTTAAAAATCCTCACAAGTTTTATGAAAATAATATCGCGAAATCGCTCGTTTTATTAAATTCTATGATTGAACATAACATTAAAAAATTTATTTTCTCTTCAAGCTGCGCAGTATATGGCTTGCCAGAAACAATACCATTAACGGAAGAACATTCTAAAAACCCAATAAGCCCATATGGCAAAACAAAGCAAATGCTTGAAACGATTTTAGAAGATTTTCATAATGCTTATGATTTGGAATACATAAATTTACGTTATTTTAATGCGGGAGGCGCCTTGCCAGAAGAATATTTAGGTGAGCAACATAAACCTGAAACGCATATTATTCCTTTATTATTGCGTGCAGCTCAAAATAAAATGCCTTTTACTATTTTTGGGTATGATTATGATACCAAAGATGGCACTGCAATTCGTGATTATTTACACGTTCTCGATATCGCTCAAGCGCATATCTGTGCATTGCAGCACCTAGAAAATGGTAATCCATCCGATTCATTTAATCTTGGTACTGGAAATGGTATTTCAGTAAAGGAAATGGTTCATACAGTCGAAAACATTACACGACAAAAACTTAAACTACAATGGGAAAAAAGACGCGCAGGCGATCCTGCGATACTTGTAGCTGATGCCAATAAAGCACGTACTATTTTAAATTGGCAACCACATTATTCTGACATTGAATTTATTATAAAATCAGCATTAGCATTTATATTGACAGCGCTACCAACAAAAATAATTACTGAAAAAAATATTGAGTTAATTTAAAGATTATATCTTTATTTCATACAACATTTTTTATATTTTTTTCCAGAACCACATGGGCAAGGGTCATTGCGACCAACTTTTTCTTCTTCGCGTGTCATGGTAACTGAAGAGCCATCGCCTGATTGATCACCAGAAATAAGATTAAGTTGCGCTAATTCTTGCTCACGCTTTTGTTCTAGCTCTTGTTGATTAAATCGCTCAACATTGAGATGGAAAATATTATGAACAATATCAAAACGAATATGCCGCATCATATCTTGGAACATAAAAAAAGCTTCTCGTTTATATTCGATTAATGGATTCTTTTGGCCCCAACCTCGTAACCCTATACCCTCTTTTAAATGATCCAAATTGAGCATATGTTGCTTCCATGCTTGATCAATAGTTTCAAGCATCAACCATTTTTCAGCATCTTGAATCATAGAAAGATTTTGTTGATTTTTACGATAGAGATCATACTTTAACATTAAGAAATTGATACAATCATCCGCCAGTGAAGCTGCAGTATTTTTACTTAAATTTTCCTGTTCAATTTCTTTTTGAGACAAACCAGTAATTGCACTCAATACTTGCATTAAACGTTCATAACCTTCTTGAGGCACCGTACGTTTTGGAATAAATTGCTCAATTAAATCTTGTACCGTTGCTACAATTAAATCCCGAAAAAGTGCTGCTATTTGTTGCTCACCCTCTAAAATTTCACGACGATAACGATAGATAACCATTCGTTGTTGATTTAATACATCATCATACTCTAAAAGATGCTTACGTATTTCAAAATTATTTTTTTCAACCCGTTCTTGCGACCACTCAATATTTTTTGACATAAACTTAGATTCAATACGCTCATCTTCACCCATCCCAACGCGCTGCATATTTGCTCTGATTTTATCACCAGGCGCAAAAATACGAATGAGATCATCTTCTAATGAAATATAAAATCGTGATTCACCAGAATCACCTTGGCGGCCCGAACGTCCGCGTAACTGATTATCTATACGCCTACTTTCATGGCGCTCAGTACCTAAAATATATAAGCCACCTGCTTGCAATGCTTCGGGTGTCAATTTTATATCAGTACCACGACCTGCCATATTGGTAGCAATAGTCACACGGCCCGCTTCTCCAGCATGCGCTACAATATCAGCTTCTCGTTCATGTTGTTTTGCATTTAACACCTCATGAGGTACACCGCTTTTACGCAATATATCACTTAATAATTCAGATGTTTCAATAGCAATAGTACCAATTAAAACTGGTTGCCCATTTGTATGCCGTTCTTTAATATCTTCCACGATCGCGCGATATTTTCCCTGTTTTCCTAAAAATATAACATCCGGTTGATCAATACGAATCATTGGCTTATTGGTTGGAATAGAAACAACATCTAAACCATAAATTTTATGAAATTCTTCTGCTTCAGTGGTTGCGGTACCAGTCATACCTGCTAACTTTTTATATAATCGGAAATAATTTTGTAGAGTAATTGAAGCCAGTGTTTGACTCTCCCGTTCAACTTTTACTCGTTCTTTTGCTTCTAAAGCTTGATGTAATCCATCACTAAAACGACGACCCGGCATAATGCGACCAGTAAATTCATCGACAATAAGTACTTGATCATCTTTTACTACATAATCGACATCGCGTTTAAATAGAACGTGTGCACGTAATGCTTGATTAACATGATGCAAAATATTAATATTTTTTATATCGTATAGATTTTCAATATTTAATGCTTCTTCTACTTTGTCATTACCATCTTCAGTTAATTGTATGGTACGTTGTTTTTCATCAACTTCATAATCTTCATCTTTTTTTAATCGTGGGACAATACGATCAATTTCGGTATATAATTTACTTCCTTCATCAGAAGCACCAGAAATAATAAGTGGAGTACGCGCTTCATCAATTAAGATAGAATCCACTTCATCCACAATCGCATAGTTAAGATCTCTTTGCACATAATCTTCTAATCTGAATTTCATATTATCGCGTAAATAATCGAATCCAAGTTCATTATTGGTAGCATACAAAATATCATTTTGATATGCCTTTTTTCGTTCAGTATCACTCATAGCATTTTGTAATACACCAACACTTAATCCAAGAAAATTATAAATAGGTGCCATCCAGGCCGCATCACGACGTGCAAGGTAATCATTTACGGTAACTAAATGTGCTCCTTTGCCAGTTAATGCATTTAAATAAAGAGGTAGTGTAGCTGTTAATGTTTTACCTTCCCCTGTTTTCATTTCTGCAATTCTTCCTTGGTGCAATACTATGCCCCCAACTAACTGAACATCATAATGCCGTTGCCCAAGTACCCGTTTTGATGTTTCACGGACTACGGCAAATGCTTCTGGTAAAATATCTTCTAAACTGCTACCTCGGCTCAATTTCTCACGAAATTCATTCGTTTTTGCGGCAAGCTGCTCATCGGTTAAACTACTTATTTTAGGTTCAAAAGAATTAATTTGCCTTACTAAAGGCTCAATACGACGCAATTGGCGCGCATTGTTAGTGCCCAAAATTATGGCTAAGATTCGTGCTATCATTTTTTAATTCCTACAAATAGTAAATTTCATTATAAAGATCTATATAATTAATGTATCATATATAGTTCATTGGCTCAACTCAATACTACCTGAGAAAAGCAATCGTCATATGACGGTTTGCCGTTTTCTCTCGGCGATATGAATGATAGTGTAAGTTACAAATAGTACAGTCGTTATAGTTATAATTAAATGCCTGACTTGCAATACCTATTTTCTCAAGCAATAATTGATTTAAATAGGGTAAATCGAGAAATCGATTATCAGCTCCACTTAATACGTCCTTTTTAAATTCTTTGGGAATTTTATTTATTACTTCAGCCCCTACCTGATAACAGCAAGATTTAGCTGACGGGCCAAAAAAAACGCGAATTTCTTCTTCATGAATACCAAATGAGTTTTTCATTACATTTAATGCTGCTTTCGCCACGCCATTCACCGAACCACGCCACCCAGCATGCACAATACCTATTACATTTTTTTTTGAACAATACAAAATAATTGGCAAACAATCAGCAGTTGCAACTGCAATACCTACTAAATTTAAATTTGTTACTAAAAAATCACCAGAATAAAAAAACGCAGGAAATGATAACAACTCGTTTTCTAAAGAAATTGTTACCCCTTCCGTACTATGTATCTGATGAAGAAATAAAAGATCTCTTATATTATTTTTACATTTCAATTGTGTAAATGGATTTTGTAATAACAAAGATTGCTTATTTTTATATATTAATGGTTCAAATCCAGTTAAAGCATCACCAAAAATAATTTGAAATGCTGGCTCGATATATTCTTTCATATTTTTCTAAACTTGTTTTTGAACTACTGAATTAAACTAGGCTTATAGTTTATAAAGTACACGCTATTGCTGATTCAAAAAAAATACCTGCTTGCTCTAAATCAATCGTTGTTGATTGCCATCGTTCAACCATTGTTTGTATTGAATCGCCGTCCTGATAATACAATTGATCTAAAATATCTTTTTTTCTATATAAAGTCATAAAACTATTATTAAAAGTATTCCACATTTTTTTTCCATGCTTAAATTTCCAACCATATACTTTTTTTTGAATCATCTGGCATGGCGTACTTTTAAAATCTTTAAAAGGATATTCATTACTATCCAAGCATAAATAAAAACCATAGGCAAAAGTTTTTTCTAACAAACGAATACATTCATTAGCATCAAATGATTGATTAATAATACATAAATCAGAAGCAATAAAAACGTGATCAGTCAAAAAATCAGTTAATATTTGCCATGCATATTTTTTAATCTCAGTGGTTATATTTTCTGAAAAATCTAAAAAATAAATGCCCGGATATTGTGCTTTAATAGCATCATACAAGGACAGATTATCTGTTTTATACACAACATAAATGGTGCCAATATTTGAAGCATGGCCATTTAATGAATCAATAGTTTTTTGAAGGCTTGATGGATTATTTGAAAAAATAATTATATCACTGCATGCAGTATCATATTGCTGCAATCTATTTTTAATAGGTTTTTCAAGTATAGAATATGATTTTTTCAGAGTTGTTTCTCTTTGAGTTGATGCTTGCAGCCCAATGGCAGTTTTAAAACCAGACAAAGGATTAGTTGTATTAAAAGTGTAAAATACTTCAGGAATAAATCCTACATGATGTTTAGCCATTTCTAACATTGGAAAACACAAAGCACCTTCATCACACTGTGGATAAAATTTACCGATATACCCCTGAATTTCATCAGTTAAAAGATCTTGTAATTTTACAAGCTTTGGAAGCCATGCATAAAATGTTCTTAAATGAGTAAAGGAAAAATCAATATGAGAACGCAAATTATCAGAATTCATTGCTTCCAATGAAGGTCGTTTTGATTTTATAATAGTACCATCTAAAAATTGATATTCACTATAAACAAACCAAACTTGCTCTTCTATATATTTCTTATTTAATTTTTTAAAAATATCTCTTTTACCATCAGGAAACCAATCATCACCATCGTGCTGCACAATTATATGATTATCAGGAACAGAATGATATGCATTATAAAGATTATAAAGTTTTAACTGTTGTTGATTATTTCTTATTAAGGTAATTTTATTTTCAAGATTATTTTTTTTTCGATATCTTTCCACAACATCAGCAGTACCATCAGTTGAACCATCATCCACACATAAAATATTAAAATTCTGATAATCTTGTGCAAAAATATTATCAAAGCATTTTTCAATCCATGGTGCATTATTAAATGCAGTAACAACCACAGTTATTGGTTTTTCAAAAGCAATAACTGATATTAATTGACATGTTAGAAATATAAAAAGAGAAATTTTTTTTAGTTTCTTCATTACAACTCCATAAGTAATTATTTATATGAAGTTATACTATATTTTTTTTTTACTGCCAACAATATTAATAGATCCTCTGCCTTAAAAAGCAAAGGATCTACAATTTATTTAATATTTATTATTTCTCATACTGATCGTTACGCATAAAAGTAGGCACATCTAGATTATGAATATCAAGAAGCTCATATGGTTTTTTTAGCGATTTTTCATTTTCTTTTGTGGCATTATCCAGATCGCTTTTCACCTCTGATTTAACTAATTCTTTTTCTTTTTGATCTATTTTTATAGAAGCTTTAATTATTTCTGGCATATCATTTTCTTTTGTTTTATTATCAAAGCCAGTTGCTATAACCGTAACAATAACTTCATCAGTCAATTCAGGATTTATCACTGAACCCAAGATAATATTCGCTTGCTCATCTGCTCGTTCATAAATAACCAATGCTGCCGTATTAATTTCATGCAATCCCAAGTTAGTACCGCCTGTAATATTGAACAAGACACTTCGTGCACCAGAAATATTCATATTTTCTAATAATGGTGATGCAATAGCTTGCAATGCAGCTTGTTGGGCTCGATCTTGCCCGCATGCTTTTCCGGTACCCATAACCGCTAAGCCCATATCTTTCATAATGGTTCGCACATCTGCAAAGTCAACATTTATATGACCAGGCTTTGATATGATATCAGCAATTGATTTTACCGATTGATTTAATACATCATTAATCATTGCAAAAGCATCAATCATTGAAACATGCTCATCAGCTACTTCAAGCAATTTTTGATTAGGAATTACAATAAGCGTATCCACTTCTTTGCGTAATAATTCCAATGAAGTTTCTGCCACTTGTGCCCGACGTTTACCTTCAAATAAAAACGGTTTCGTAACAACAGCTACGGTTAAAATACCTTTTTCTTTTAATGCACGCGCAATTACCGGCAAACCACCAGAACCAGTACCACCACCTAAACCACCAGTTAAAAAAACAATATCGGCATCAGCTAAGATTTCCATTACTTTTTCAATATCTTCTTCTGCAGCTCGTTTACCAAGATCAGGATTTGCACCAGTGCCTAATCCTTTTGTTGATTTAATACCGAGTTGAATAAGATGATGCGCTTTTGAAAGGTTTAGTGCTTGAGCATCCGTATTTGCCGCAATAAGTTCTATATTGGCACAATCAGCATCAATCATAGTATTGATACGGTTGCCACCAGCACCGCCAATACCTATTACTTTAATTGAAACCGCAGGCATTATTTGCTTTTTTTCCATTTCTAATTCTATCATTACTACTCCTTTTTATATTGATTCAAAAGAAATCAGATACCCAACTTTTCATACGTGATACTACACGCTTTGAAAATGTATGAGTAAATTTATTTTTTAAAAGTGTTTCATGTTTTTTTAATGCATGAAGTAACAAACCATATCCAGTTGCATAGATAGGACTATTGAGCAATTGTAATAGTGAATATTTAATACCGGGATTTCCAATTCGCACTGGTATTTTAAATGTTTCTTGCGCCAATTCTTGCATACCTTCAAGCAAAGAACCACCACCGGTAAGTACTAATCCTGATGGCATAAATGATTTGAATTCATAACTATTTAACTTTTCGTTTACTAATACAAACAATTCTTGAGCTCTTGGCCTTAAAATACGCGTTAAATTTGTTAATAAAATTTTTTTTGATGAAGTTCCCTCAATTGATTCAACTAAAATGTTTTTATCAAATTCTTCTGAAATTTCATAAACAAACCCATGTTCTTTTTTTACCCGTTCTGCATCTTCTAGGGTAGTACACAATCCTAAAGCTAAATCATTGGTAAAGTGATTACCTGCTACCGGAATAACACTTGTATAGAAAATACTTTTATTATAATACAACGCTAAATCTGATGTGCCACCACCAATATCAAGAATGCTCACTCCTAATTGTTGCTCATCGGATGATAATACTGCTAATGCAGAAGCTAATTGTTCTAATACAATATCAGTTGCTTGTACACCAGCTATCTGGCAACATTTAATTAAATTTTGCACGCAAGAAATAGATCCCGTAATAATATGTACTTGTACTTCCAAACGTACTCCATGCATGCCAATTGGATCTTGTACACGCTCTTGCCCATCAACCATGAAATATTGCGGGAGTACATGTAAAATTTGTTTTCCTTCTGATATTGGTATTGCTTGCGCTGAAATAATAACATTATTAATATCTTGCTGCGTAACTTCTGATCTTTTTATTGGCACTACTCCTTGGGAATTAATAGATTGAATATGACTACCAGAAATACCAATAATTGCCGAATCTATTTTACAACCTGCCATCAGTTCTGCATCTTGTACTGCTTTTTTTATTGAATAAACTGTTTTATTAATATCAACTACAATTCCTTTACGCAAACCTTCTGAAGGGGTTTTTCCGATACCAATAATTTCAAGCTCATCTGCAGAAATCGCTTGCGCAACTAATACACATATTTTGGTAGTACCAACATCAATCGCTATAATTGGTTCATTATGAAATATACTGCGCTTCATTATTCCCCCTTTTACTATAAATAATGACTTGATCGTCAAATCTTAAATCAGCAATAATCTGCGCTGATTTAGCTATATTGTTAATTTTCTTTGTTATCAATTGTTGTATATTTTCACAAAAAGATATTGATATCGATTTATTTGCCTGCACTAACAAATTAATTTGGTTATTAGATTTATGAAAAAGAATAATCTTTGTTTGATCTATCCAGCGAATCTTATACTCGACAAATATATCTTGGCAATTATTAATCCATTGTACCAATGCAATTTCTGGTTTTTTAGTGTCTACCTGGCCCATTGATATATGATATAATTGTTCTTTACTAAAAACTTCAAAAAAATCTGAATCAACAATAAAACCATTGTGTAACAAAACATAGTTATTATTAATATTAGCAATCGGTTCATATGAAATAATAAAAATAGTTGCTTTTGCTAATGTTGATCGTTTTATAATTATTTTTTTTAGTAAAGAAAAACTTTCTAAAACTTCAATTGGTTTTATATGCCAATCAGAATGATTTTCCAGGTAATACTTTATTTGATTACATGCTTTTGTAGATAAAATCGGATCAAAACTAATATCAAAATGCGTAGAATAAAAAGATAAGTAGAGTATTCTGCCTACTATTGCAGGCATCATAAAACATATTATATAAAGTAGGTAATTTTTAACCAATTGCATACCACCCCTTAATGTGATTCATCTTGCTTTTTTCATACTATTTAATAGCTAAAATAGTCAATGATTTAAGTATTAGGCTAGGAACTTGCTTTATCTTGCATGCTTCACTTAAAATCATAAAAAGGAGTTAACTAATGAATACCTTAATTGCAGCGTTAATAAGTACTTTTTTAGTAAGTCTTTTGTCATTTATAGGCATTCTATCGTTATTAAGCAAAAGAACTTATTTGAATATTATTCTTACTTATCTAATCAGCTTTGCTGCAGGTGTTCTCCTTGGTAATGCATTTTTACATTTAATTCCTACAGCAGCAGAAAAAATTTCATGCCAAATTGTTGGCACTTTTACACTCTATGGCATGATGTTATTTTTTATTTTAGAAAAATTTTTACGGCATCAACATCATATAAATCATCACTTGAATATCAAACCACTAGGATTTATGAATTTAATAAGTGATGCTTTGCATAATATTATTGATGGTATAGCCATTGCTACCAGTTATTTAATTTCATTTGAATTGGGCATTACCACTACAATCGCAGTTATGATGCATGAAATACCGCAAGAATTTGCCGATTTTGGAATTTTATTACATGCAGGATTCAGCCCACTTTTTGCGTTACTTTATAATTTTTTTTCAGGACTAGCTGCCCTTATTGGCGTTGCTATTGTTTTTATTTTTTTTGCTCAGACTCAATTAATATTAATATACCTAATTCCATTAACTGCCGGTGGCTTTATTTATATTGCGGCGAGTAATTTAATTCCTGAATTACATGAATATAAATCTTTACGACAGTCAATTATACAGACATTATTTTTTATAGCCGGTATTGGTATTATGAAATTACTTTAATCAAATTTTTGTATATTGTTTTGCAATAATAAATAATAAAATACCTGCAGCTACTGAAGCATTGTATGATATGTCAGCTGTTTTTTGTGGCAAAGTAATTAACGTACCACTTGAGCGAATTTCTTTTGATATACCTATCCCTTCACCACCAATTACTAAACATGATGGCTTTTTATACGTAATACTTGAAGCATCTTGGCCTTTTTCAAGCACAGCCAAGTATAATGCATAGTTAGCTTTATCAAGCATTTGTATTCCTGCTTTAGCAGTAGGTACCTGTAGAATTTCCAAATATTCGGCCAAACCAGCTGATGCTTTAAGAGCCACCGCGTTTAATGGTGCACTTCCCTTTTGAGTTAATATAACGCCATCAACATTTGTGCAATAGGCAGACCGTAAAATGGCACCTAAATTACGCGGATCCTGCACACCATCAAGCATTAAAAGAAATGTTTGTTTTTCCGCATCAAATAATTTTTTTCTGAATGCAAATGGTGCGGCATATCCAACTACGCCTTGATGATCAGTAGTTCCGGCTAACTTATGTAATACATCTCGTTGCACGTACTGAATTTGCAAACCCTTAGGCAATAATGGCTCTAATTGCTGCCATGCCTTAGGAGTCGGTTTAGTTGTATATAATATTGCAAGCTTACGTCGTTTTGCTTTAAGAAGTTCAATTATGGGATGAATGCCATAAATGAGATCAGTACCTTTTTGTTTTGTTTTTTTTTCCATAATCTTTCTTTTTGTTTTCTTTTAATAAAGAATAGCTTAAAACAAGTTGTAAAACAATCAATATTACCTTTAAGCCATTGAATTCAACCATTATTCATGGTAAATTATTATTAATTAAAAACAACCTAAATTCAATACAGGAGGTGTTTTATGAAAAATAAATTATTACTTGGATTCGCCCTTAGCACAATGTGCACACAACCGGGATATGGCAAAAACCGTCTCTTCATTGATTTTGATGAAATGTTTTCATCAATGCGTGAAGAAATGGATAAAACATTCAAAAATCTAGAAGAAACACTTAAAGACGTTCCTGGTGTTTCTATATCTAGTCAGGCAATTACAAGTCCAGAAATTTCTGAAAATGATAAATGTGTCATTATTGAAATGAAAGTTAATGCCGTTGATGCTGAAAAAATTCAAGCAAAAGTAATAAAAAAGAAAAATGAAAATCACTTATTAATTACCGTACCGCAGGATAATCAATCAATAGAGATGATAATCGGTGAGCGAAATATGCAATTTTCCACAAAACAAGAAACAAAAGAAAAGGATGAAAAAAAAGCAGCTTTTTATACATTCGGCACCACAAATATAGTAAAAAGTTTGCCAAGTGCGGTTGTATTTGATGATGTAAAAATTGAATGTGAACGCATAGAAACTGAAAAAGATAAGTCAGCTGAAAGCATGCTCTCGATTACTTTACATAAACTAGAACCAACTGAAACTGAGATTATTCCGGTTATTAAAAAGTAAATTATTCATTTAAACTTAATTTATATATAAAAAGGCCTGGTCTTAAGCACCAGGCCTTTTTATTCACTCATTGCTTTAAAATAGGAACTTTATGTATATCGTTGAAGGAAACATTGGTGCTGGTAAATCCACCTTTTTACAATTAATTAAAAAGCGATTACCAGAAATTATGGTGGCATTAGAACCACTGCATAATTGGCAAAAAGATATACATGGACAATCATTACTCGCAAATTTTTATAAAAATCCACAACGATGGGCTTTTAGTATTGAAACATTTACCATGATTTGCCGCATGCGCGAGCATCAAAAAGATCAAAATAATTTAGAACCAAATTTTATTGTTGAACGATCCATTTACTCTGGACATTATTGTTTTGCACTCAATGGCTATAAAAATGGTGCTTTAAGTAATTTGGAATGGGAAATTTATAATAGTTTATTTAATTTATTAATCCCCGGCAAATGCAAACTACCTAAAGGCTTTATTTACTTGCGCACTAACCCTGAGACAGTTTATCAACGCATTCAAAAACGCAATCGCTCCGGAGAAAATATCATTCCGCTTACCTATCTAGAACAAATTCATCAGCATCATGAGGCTTTTCTTATAGAAAAGAAAAACATTTTACCAGAATTACAAAATATACCAGTCTTAATTCTTGATGTTAATGATGATTTTGAAATGAATAAAGAATTGCTCAATCAGCATATTGAAGCGTTACAATTATTTTGTAATAAAAAGTAGCTTTTATTGTTTTTATAAAATTACTTTCTTTCTACTTTTACTTTACTTGCTTTTGTTGCCTTTTTCTTTGGCAAATAGATTGAAAGAATGCCATCTTCAAATTCAGCACGCGTTTCTTCAGGAACTACAGCTGTAGGTAATGCAACATAACGTTCAAATGAACCACGTTTAATTTCTTTACGATAATAATTTCTGTCTTCGACTTCTTCTTTTTCTTCGCGTTCTCCAGCAATTCTTAAAGAGTTGTCTTCTACAGAAATCTCTACTTTGTCTGGATCGATACCTGCAACCGCCATTTCAACAATTACCGCATCATTTTGATCATATAAATCGACTGCTAAATCACTATTTGAGGGTAAATTTTCTAATAAGCTTTCCATTGCTTCATCTAATGGGCGCCAACGAATTATAGCCATGTCTTTCTCCTTTTAATATTTCTTTAATCTTAACAAAAAAGAAGCTTTATTTTCAAGGAATTTAAGGATTAGGCTAATTTATAGATACGATGCTTTCCAACTCGAATTGTCATTCCTGATTGCCATACAATATTTGCTTTAAAATCCGTTATTTTATCATCATCGATATGTACTGCACCTTCTTCAATAAGTCTTTTTGCTTGAGAAGTAGATTCAACTGCTCCTAACTCTTTGAGCAAGGTCACTATCCATAATGGATTTTCGGTTTCACCTGGCAATGAAATTGGCGTCGCTTTTTCATAATTTTTTTGTTGAAACAATGCTTCAAATTGTTCTTGAGCTTGTGCCGCTTGTTCTTCGCCCCAAAATTTTTCCACTATATCAAAAGCCATTTGTTTTTTTAATGCCATTGGATGCGTAGTCCCATACGCAACACGAGCTTGCAATTCGCAAATAGTTTCCTCACTCGTATGCAAAAGTATTTGCATATAGCGCCACATAAGCATATCAGAAATAGACATTAACTTACCATATGCTTGATCGGCAGATTCATTAAGGCTTACATAATTGCCTAACGATTTTGACATTTTTGCTACGCCATCAAGCCCTTCTAATAATGGCATAGTCATAATAACTTGTGGGTCTTGACCATATTGTTCTTGAATATACCGTCCCATTAACAAATTTACTGTCTGATCAGTACCACCTAATTCAACATCTGCTTGCAATGCAACCGAATCATAAGCCTGAAAAAGTGGGTATAATAATTCATGAAAATTTATTGGCTCATGTTGCTCTACACGCTTGGTAAAGTCTTCACGCTCAATTAAACGAGCCAAAGTAATTTTTGCACACAAATCAACAATATCTTTACTTGTAAGCTTATCAAGCCATTCTGCATTAAAACGAATTTCAATTTTTTTAGGATCTAAAATTCGGGATACTTGCTCAAAATAGGTTGCTGTATTTGTAGCAATTTCTTGTTCAGTTAACGGTGGACGTGTTTTTGATTTACCAGTTGGATCTCCAATGCGAGCAGTAAAATCACCAATAAGAAAAATAACCGTATGGCCTAAATCCTGAAATTGTTTCAACTTTTCTAAAACAACAGTATGCCCTAAATGCAAATCAGGCGCCGTAGGATCTGCACCTAATTTTACTTTTAGTTTTTTACCACTTTGTAGTTTTTTCTTAAATTCATCTTTAGGTAAAACTTGTATGGTATTGGAAATTAATAACTCATAAGCTTTTTTAAAATCTTTCATATTTTCCTTAAGAAGCACCAATGAATGGCGCTATCAGATGAGCACTATATGTTATACCATATACCACTATAATTTTGAGCGGACGCGCACATAAAACCATTAAAATAAAAGGTATAAAAAACATAAGTAAATCATTTTCTGCTCTATGCAAAAAAAATGGTGCAAAAGCTAATGTTATATAACGAAAAATATTCATAATAAAGTTTAATACCGCAAACATGACACCAATATAAATTAACATAACTAAAATTAGTGCAACTGCGAGAACTAATGAAGAACTTTCAGGGTAAATCTTTGTAAACGTCGCCAAAGAAATATAATCAGATAAAACCATCATCATAGCTAAATTTAAAACATCGATGCCAAATAATGGTAATAAAGCAAGCAAAGAGAGAAATGCAATACCAATATAGGTAAATGGCTTTGCTAAAAATAATAATAAAAGACGAAAATTACCTTGTATGGATTCAGGATGCATTGGAATAAACTTACCCCATCCAATACCCAAAAAAAACAAACAAAATGCACCAATGGGATCAATATGCACCAAAGGATTCCACGTTAAAAAGCCCATTTTTTCAGGAGTATCATCGCCAAGTTTTTTTGCGGCCCATGCTTGCATATATCCAGCAGTTGTTGCACTAAAAACATATGCTACTGCAATAGTCAAAATACTTATAAGATATTCAATTGTTCTAATATTAATCATTTTTATTACTTTTTTTATTGAAAAAAACGTTACTTTCAGTGTAAAACAAAACAAAGCACTGTCAAATGAATTCTTACGAATATACTCGACAAGATGATTTATTGAAGTACAATAAGCACATCATAACCCACTAAATGAGTAGTAGAATAAAAGGAGAAAAAGTTATGAAAAAAAATAAAGTGATAACTTTAAAAAAAACATTAAGCCCTACAACTAATAAACTAAATCAACGAGAAATACATTGGTCTGAATGGCTTATTCCGCCCTTTTTATTATCTTTTATTACCGGCCTTTTTTATTATCCATCACTTCATTACAATTTTCAATTTGATGATGTTGCCAATATTCAAAAATTTTATAATATTCGTTACTTAACATTGAAAGATGCTTGGTTAACAAGCTCACGCTGGATTCCTTTTTGGCTTAATGCCGTTAATCATCGATTAGGACAATTTGATCCATTTTATTATCGATTATTTAATATCAGTTTTCATATTGCAGCTGGCATCCTTTTATTTTTTATAATATTGTTTATACTTTCAAATTTAAAATCTAATTCTTTTTTTAAACAACATTGCACTGCAATAGCATATTTAACTACCGGGTTATTTTTACTTCACCCGGTTCAAACACAAACAGTTTCGTATGTTATTCAAGGGCGCATGGAAGGATTAGCAACTTTATTTATCCTAAGTATGATTTTATGCTTTTTAGCGATAACACGCGTAAAAAACAAAATTTTTAAAATATTATTAATTTTATTGCTTTTTTGTATCGCTTTCGTAGGGTGTGGTACAAAAGAAATTGTTATTGTTGCCCCACTATTAATTTTAGCAATAGATTGGTTTTTTGTAGCACAAGGCGATTGGCCTTCTTTAAAACAACGATTGCTATTGCATGGTTTTCTTAGTGGAATCATTTTCTGCTCTTATTTATATTTTTTAAAACCTTCTTTTTTTGCCAATATTTTTGGTCTTAAAATGGAAGCCCGTAACAACATTGGCAATCTGTTAACTGAAATACCTGGTCAAAAAATTCTTCCTCTGCATTTTTTTATTTCACAATTTAAAGTTATTTTGCATTACATAGTTATGTTTATTTGGCCATTTATGATTAGTGTTGAATATGATTGGAAATTGGTTTCTAACTTTTTTGCTCCTGATTGTATTTTACCGCTTTGCGCTTTACTACTGATTAGCGCTATACTTATTTATCGTCTACGAAAAAATTGCATTGATCCTATTGTATTTGCTGCCTTATGGTTTTTTATTGCTATTGCTCCTCGATCAACTATTATTCCATCTTCTGAACTTCTTGTCGATTATAAAACATACCTTGCTTCTTTTGGCATTTTATTTTTAATGGCAAGCTTTATTATTAAATTATTGAGTGAATTAATTCCAAAAATTATTAAACCTATTCCATTTATTTCGCATGCTTTTGCTCAATTCGTATTTATTACTATACTTGCAGTCCCAACTGGCTTTTTAACTTATAGTCGCAATAAAGTATGGCGTTCTGCTGAAGAATTTTGGAGCAATATCATCGAAAATGCACCAGGAAAAGCCCGTGCATACAATAATTTAGGCGTAGCATTATCAGAAAAAGGACGTATGCAAGAAGCAATTCCTCTTTACAAAAAAGCCATTAGCATGGATAAAAATTATCCTGACCCATGCAATAATCTTGCTGTTGCTTACTCAATGACTGGCAAAATGAACTTAGCAATTGATACCTTAAAAAAAGCAATTCAAATGCATCCTTACTACCCCGAAGCGTATAATAATCTTGCTTCTTTTTATATTACGCAAAAAGATTTTGATCGTGCTGTAAAAATTCTTGATATCGCGATCCAACTACGTCCTCACTATGGTAAAGCCTACTATAATCTAGGTAAACTTTATGTAGAAAAAGGTAATTATGAAAAAGCGTTTGAATGTTTTAAAACAGCTTGCACAAAAGCAGATTTAGATAATGAAGCTGGATTTGGTGTTTATGCAAGTATCGCTATGCATTTAAGAAAGTTTGAAGATGCTATTATTGCATATTCACATCTAGTCAGAATTGCGCCACATTCCATAGATTATGCATATAAATTAGCTAATTCTTATTTAGGCTGTAGCAAATATATAAATGCAGCACAAATTTATGAAGAAATTCTAAAAAAAGAACAAAAAAATCCACAAGTTTGGTGTAATTTGGGGGAATGTAATTTATTTATGAAAAAGCCAGATAAAGCTTTAAAGTGCTTTAGTCAAGCACAAGCATTAAAAATGAGTTCTCCTCAGCTAACATTACGCATTATCACCTGTTTAGAACAGATGGGAGAATTATCAATTGCTAAATTTCAGCTAGAAGACTTTATAAAAGATAACTCAACACCAGATCAACTTAAATTTGCAGCAAAATCAACATTAGATAGAATTAATACGAAAGAACAGAATAAAAATCACGCATAATTTTGACCAATACTCGCTTAAAAGGTAAGCTAGATGAAGATAATAACTATAAAATAATTAATTTGAAAATACTAATGGAAAAACAATACAACGCTAAAAAATCTGAGCCAGAAGCGCAAAAAAAATGGCTCTTAGAGCAAACATATTCTCGCAAAAAGCATCCTGGCCAGCTATATAGTATTGACACACCACCACCAACGGTATCCGGTGCTTTACATATTGGGCACATTTTTTCATATACACAAACTGATATTTTAGCACGATACAAACGATTAAAGGGATATTCTGTTTTTTATCCTTTTGGTTTTGATGATAACGGATTGCCTACTGAACGATTTGTAGAAAAAAAGCATAAAGTTAGTCCACAAAAACTCGGGCGATCAGCTTTTATTGACTTATGTTTACAAGAAACAAAACAAACGCAAGAACAATTCAAGCATTTATGGCAACGGATGGGACTTTCTGCCGATTGGAATCATACTTATTCCACTATTTCTGCTCCAGTACGAAAAATATCGCAAGAATCATTTATTCGTCTTTATAAAAATAATTTTATTTATCGCAAGTTTGAGCCCGCTTTATATTGTACTACTTGCCGCACTGCTGTTGCACAAGCAGAATTAGATGATGCAGAAAAACCATCTTTATTTAATTATATTGAATTTAGTACTGAAGAAAATATTCCCTTGTTAATAGCTACAACACGTCCAGAGCTTTTATCTTCATGTGTAGCCCTTTTCTATCATCCTGAGGATAAACGATACAAACATCTTACAGATAAAAAAGCCATTGTTCCTATTTTTGAATATAAAGTACCTATTTATCCTGATGAGCAAGTTAATCCTGAAAAAGGAACCGGTCTGGTTATGTGTTGCTCATTTGGTGATAAAACTGATGTGTATTGGATAAAAAAACACGTATTACCATACATACAATCAATTGGAGCCGATGGCAAATGGATTGAAAGTACTGGTCCTCTAGCTGGCTTAAAATCACATGAAGCACGCGAAAAAATCCTAGAACTTTTAAAAGAAAAAAAAATTCTTAAAGAACAAAAGCCTTTGACACATACGGTGAATGTCCACGAGCGTTGCAAAAAAGAAATTGAGTATGTTGCGCTTTCACAGTGGTTTTTAAAAATTTTGGAATTTAAAAAAGAATTTTTAACACTTGCTGAGCAAATTACTTGGTATCCAGCTTTTATGAAATCTCGTTATCTTAATTGGGTAGAGAATATTAGCTGGGATTGGTGTCTTTCTCGCCAACGTTTTTATGGCATTCCATTTCCTGCCTGGCATTGTAAAAATTGTGATGAAATTATATTAGCTGATATTAAAGATTTACCTATTGATCCGCAAGAAACTCCATATCCAGGCAAAGCATGTCCTTCATGCGCGAGCAGCGATATAGTACCTGATACTGATGTGATGGATACATGGAATACTTCTTCACTTACGCCTTATATTTGTTATAGCTTATACAATCCAGAAGCAACTTCACCATTTACGGATGAATTTATTGCTTCTTATTTACCAATGAGTATGCGTCCACAAGCACATGATATTATTAGGACATGGGCCTTTTATACCATAGTAAAAACTTATATGCATAATCAAAGTATTCCATGGAATGATATTGTTATATCTGGCCATGTACTCAGTGATAGTAAAGAAAAACTATCAAAATCAAAAGATCAGAAAAAAATGGATCCTGAATATTTATTAAATTCCTATCCTGCAGATGTTATTCGCTATTGGACTGCATCAGCAAGCCTTGGAAATGATGTAATGTTTTCTGAAACACAACTTAAAATTGGCCAGCGATTATTAACTAAATTATGGAATGCATTCAAGTTTATTAAAGAACATACTGCTGATGTTGATAGAAATGATAATTCAGAACAATTTGGTGCGGTAAATGAATGGTTATTGCATCAAATTAGTATTACTTTTCAATCATATCAAAAACATCTTGATCGATACGATTTTAATTTAGCACTCGATACAATTGAAACATTTTTTTGGCAAACATTTTGTGATAATTATTTAGAACTTATAAAAGATTTACTCTTTAATCCAAATCTTTATTCTGAAAAAGAAGTAAAGTATACTCATTGGACATTATATACTGCTGGCTTACGCATTCTGCAGATGTATGCTGCGTTTTTACCACATATTACCGAAGAAATATATCGCATTATTTATTGCAAAAAAGAAGAAATCAATTCTATTCATGAAACTAAATTCTCTACATTCCAAAGTATATTTAATTTTTCACAAAGTAATCAAACATTAAATATCGTAATTGATTTAATTGGGCAAGTAAGAAAATTAAAAACCGAACATCAACTTTCTTTAAAAACAGAGATTTCTCAATTAATTATTTATACTCAAAACGAGGAAATCAAAAATCTCTTACAACCTTTGGAGCAATTAATTAAAGGAATTTCTCGCACAAAAGCCCTTTTCTTCGTACCAGAAAAACATAAGATGAGCGCATTAACTAAAAGCGATGAAGCTATAATCATTCAAATTGGTATTAGTGAATAATCGAGCTATCTTAATAATTTTTTAGGATGCAATGATAACTATACGTAATACACAACGCAAAATTCAGATTAATGAAAAAAAAATTAGAGAGAATGTGCAACAGATTCTTGATATTCTAGATTATAGTGATTTTGATATTGGGATTTGGTTAACTACTAATAAAACAATTCAAGCTTATAATCGTGATTATCGTAATAAAGATAAGCCAACTGACATTCTTTCTTTTCCTTTTTATCCTGATCTAAAGCCACCTAAACGTATCTATCCAAAAAATGAAGACGAAAAAAACCTCGGCGATATAATTATTTCTCTTGAATACGTGAAAAAAGATGCACAGCGCTTAGGCATCTCATTTGAAAAAAGAATACAAATACTTTTAGTACATGGTATTTGCCATCTACTTGGCTATGATCATCAAACAGATGACGATTACAAAATTATGAGAAAAAAAGAAGCATTTTTATTAAAAAAATTAAATTCTGCATAACTTATTTTTACTTGTTTATAAAAATTTATACAAATAATTGAAATATAGTAACAAATAATAGTATGTTGGCTAAGAAAGCCAGGAGGTAGCTTTGAAGCCGTATACTAAAATGCTATTATTATTTGCAGTTATTTTTATCTCTTTTTATTTGAAGCCAGAAGAATCATCACCTAAACCAACCAATATACATTCTACTGGGCCAACAAGTGTTTTTGTAAATGTACATAATACCAACAACAATAATAACAATAATTCTAATCAACAAAACCAGCACAATGATCCCAAAATTCATAATTCAATTGCTCATGTTTGTTCGTACATAATCCCTAGTTTTATAATGAAAAAAATTCAAAATAAAGAATTATCAGCTGCAAAAACACAAGAAAATTTGATAACTTTGCGCAATTTTATAATCAAGTATTTGATTCTAAATCAATATAAAATTATATTTGGTAGTTGTTTTACTGCTTATGGCTCGTTATGGGGTAATCTTTTATTATCTGCATATTATGTAGCACAAGATCATGGATGGGCTAATTGGAAGAACAATATTGCTTTTGAAATGCTCCGGGCTATTCCACAACAAGAGCTGGGTAAGGAATTGCTCTATGCAATACAAAAAAAATATCAATCACCCACGAATTTAACTGATTTTTTAACACCGCTTATGCTATTTTTAAAAGATATAGAAAAAGAAAAAAAAAAGCTCAATAAATTTTTAAACACACATAAATTAATTAAAGCTATATATTTAAAAAGAATATTTCCTACCCAAGAAAATCTTATTAAAAAAACGCAAGAAAGAATTATGCGATTAGATTATTTAAAAGATGTATTCCTTCATTGGATAACTGATTATAAAATTGCGCTTAATACGCAAAGTCCTGGATCATGAAACTAAATATTTTTATTTTTTGTATTATTTTTGTATTTCAAGTTCATGGTATTTTCTCACCAGAATTTATTAGTACATTTACCAATCCACAACAACCACAGTTTTATGAAAAATATTATACACCTCCACCATCAGAAGCTGATCCGGGTATTTTATTGCCTGCTTGTTTATTAGCAACTATGCTTAATTATGTTTCAATAGGTATTGCGATATATTTGTTTGTTAATAGAGCATATCAATTGCAAAACGAACTTTCTGAAATTCAATCAACTCATTTTTGGCAAGCTCCAATGAATGCCCTTAGAAAATTAAATCGCTATACCCATTGTTTATGGGATATTGGCAAAACTGCATTACAAATTACAATCATCAGATTAATAACAAAATGTTTTATGCAAAATGCGTGTCCAAAAGATTTACGATCACATAGAAATAATAAAAAGCTTGAAATATACGTAACTAATAATCAATTAAAGCCAGCAAATCCTAATTGAGCAAAAAGATATTTTATATCTTCATCACAGAATCTGATACCGGCTCCAAAAAATCCATTTGCATTTTCTTTACTTATAAAATCATCTGCACCAAAAGCCATATATAAATTACGCAACAAGAAAAGTCTATTTATCCATTTGAGATGTGGCCGCTTATCATCAAATCTATCTCGTCCTTTAAAATCAAAAGCTTCAAAAGTAGTAATCCATCTAAATTTATCAGTACCAAAAGGAATGTGAAAATCAACACCAAAACCAGCACTACTTTCAATAAACCCAATTCTAAATGCAAAATCTTTATAAATTTTACCTACTTGCGCACCAAATTTTGCTTTATCCAATGTGCGTTTCCTACGTTCAATTTTTCCAACAAGTTCTGGAATTGCAACACCTTGTTTAATCAATTCACTTGGTAAAAATTCTACACATTGTTCATCATACCAACGTACATCTTGAATACTTCTTTTTATATTTCCTCTTTGTGTCATCACATATTGAAAAAGATAAAAATGATCATCATTTGGATGAATACGAATATCCAGATAGCCTTTTGCATCTTCAAAATTTACATTTTCTGCTGGCCGATACATATATTCACCATGGCTATCAAAAACAATATTTAAATTATCAACTTTATGGAAATATTTTTTTAATGATTGTACGGTTACTTTAATATCATGATAGGTCTCATCTTCATTAATCAGTTTTCCTATCAATCCAGTACCGTTATCTATTTTCTGGGCAACTGAACCGATATTTTTAAAACCATTTCGCGCTTCAACTGCAGCATCTTCTAATGCTAACGCAGTACTTTCTAATCGATTAGCTACTGTTCCTAAATCTTTGTCTATACGACCAGAAACACGTTCAATACTTTCTTTAATTGAAGGTACGGCTTCCTTCATATGATGAATCATATCTTTAAAATCAGTAATCATTACATTAAGATTTTTTTTACCTTGTAGGCCTCCAAAATTTTCTTGTAATGAGTCAGTAACTCCTTCAAGGTTATGTGCTATTTTTGCTACTGTGTGTAAAATACTATCAATAGATGCAGGCGACTTTCCGGGAGTTATTAATGATTTTCCAATAGATAATTGCGGCAATGCTGGATTTCCTGGAAGCAATTCAACATATTTCGCACCAAGTAATCCTTCTTGTCTAACAACCGCCTGAGCATCAAGATATAACAAATAATATTTATGAACCATAATAGTTGCTCGAGCTTGATATGAATTATCGTCAACTAATATAATTTTTTCAACCCAGCCAACTTTTACTCCAGCAATTTTTACATCAGCTTTTTTTTCCAGTCCAGAAACATCGTTAAAAAAAACAGTATATGGATGATATTGCCAACGATCTGGCCTAAATATCCCTAAAAAAATTGTCATATAAAAAAAAATGCTTATAGCGCTGAGAACAAACAGGCCTACTGCCGTCTCTGTTTTAATCTGCAAGATAATGTCCTTTAAAGCCAATATAATTTCTGTATAATAAATTCTTCTTGCGCATCAGTTTTTTTTGCGCGTCTTTCTATAATAGCAAAAATTTTTTGAGTTATCGCGCCAATTTTACCGAAAGATAAAACAGAAAACATCGTTGGCTCAAATGGATTTTGCAATAATTCCTGTGCAAACTTAGGAAGACCTTTGAAATCTTTTCCATAAAAAGGTTGTAATTGTTTTTCCCAAATTTGTGCTGCTGGAGCAGTAAATCCTTTAAATTCCTTTGCAATATCTGTGGCATATTTTAGACGTTTTTCAATATCACCAGATTCTGCTCGTTTTAAATTAAAAAGTGCGCAAATAGAATCTGATAAAAACCATGGTTGCAATGTTTTTTTATTTGAATAAACCGTAAAAATATCAGTTAAATAAATAGGCCGTTTTGCTTTAATTCCTTTTATAGGGGGTTCATAAAATAAAATTTGTGAAAAACTACGTTGAAATTCAGGGATAGTTAGTAACTCAGTTACATCAGTTAATTTATAGTTACGTTGTTTTAAAAATTTCTCAAATGAACTAAACAAATCTTTATCGCTATCAAATTTTCTCATGCTATTAAAAATTTCTTGGAAAAGCTTTTTAGCATCGCCAGCTTGCTTGCCTTCATTTATAAATTTTTTCTGTTCAAAATCAAAAAATTGATTAATATCTATTTTCCCTTGTTCACACATGATAACAATACTTACACTGCCATCAATGCCATCTACTTTTTTATTCAAAGAAAACTCTTGCACTCGATTCAAAACAGGAATTACTCGTTTAAAAATTTCTTTATTATCCTGTTTACCTTCACCAGTTCCTGTTTTGCTTAAAGAGAGTTGACTAAAAGCTAATTGAATACCACCTAACGCTAAAGTTTTTGCTTTTTCTCGTTCGATCATTGTTTGATCAAAATGAATATGAACAGTACCACGATTAAATAATTGTGTCGCAATTATAGTAATAATTGAAAGAATCATAAGTGTTAAAACAAGAATATAGCCTTCTGATTTTTTTATATCATTCATTATGTTTTTTGACCTAACAAATTAATAATTTCTTTAACCGATTGTTTTATTTCTGCTAAAGTCGGTAATTTTTGTCCTTGTGCTTTTTGTTTTTTTTCAGCTTGTTCTTTTGATGGTTCCGGTGGTTTGACCGTTTCCGTTGGCTTTAATTCTAAGCTAGCTTGAAAACATGGCACTTGATACATAAATTCAAACGTACGTGATTCTTCAAATTGATTATCCCAAAAAGTAACCGTGCATTGTATGAAATTAGGAATTTTTGGTTTTTTTTGATCAGGCTTATCGATAGTAGGTTTCCATTCTGAAAGTGTTTCAAATGTAACGGTTTCTTGCTTCGCTTTTTCATCGCTTTTTTTTGGAACCTTAAATATTATTTTGAATTCTTTAATATTATCAATAAGTTTATATTTTTTAATTTTTTTTGGTGCAGTTGGTTTGTAAGCAGAAAATTCAAGCTCTCCTCCTTCTTGCCTTGTTAGGTTAAATGAGCCTTTTTTTTCAGGGTCAGCTTCTAATCGATAGACAACCCGCACTATACGTGGATTAATAATTGCATTTTCTGCATGTTCATAAACACGAATTGGATTAGTTGTTATAAAAGTTAATTCTGCTAAATTGCCTGCTTGATTAGTACTTACAAATACATCTTTTAGCGGCTTTGGTTTTTCTTTTGTTGCCACTTCTTTTTTCTGGAGTCCAGCCTTTTTTTTCTCTTGATCGACCTTTTTTTCAGGTTCTTTTTTTAACTCTTCAATAGCTTGTAGTGGCACAAAAATACCCGTAAAATCTTTTTCTAATTGATTGTTTAATATACTAATACGTGTATTGAGATCCATTATATCTTCAGCAACAACTGAAGTGCGATTTATTTGAAAAAAACTCGTAAACAAAACACTGAGCAATAATGAGCCTAAAAGGAGAACAAGTATTAATTCAATAATGGTATATCCTGGTTTCATGATTTTTGCTTTTCTGGTTTAAATAAAAAGCTAATTAATGTTTCTTCTTCTTTTGCAGATCGCGAATCCCATTGGGCGGTAATATTTTCGATCATAATATTTTTAAATTCTTTAAGTGAGGACTCTTTTGGTGGTCTTTTTGTTGAATAACGAATAGTAGTTTCTGGTTCTTTAATAATTGTTTCCTTAGAAGGTTCTTTTTTTTGTGCCCGCTCAAAAAATACTTGCTGAATTTTATTTTTTAATAAAATAATACGTTCCATTCGTGCCGAAAATTGTACTATGCCTGAAAATGCAGTTGTTTGCAGCAAAATATTGGCCGTTAACAAAGAACCAAGCATAAATACGGCAAGCATAATCTCCATAAAACTTATGCCTGATTGTTTATGGTTTTTGAAATGTATCATATTCTCTAAATTGTGCGCTAAAGGGATTTAAAACTAAACTTATTGTTGTTGGCCTACCAGCATCTAATTGGGCGGTATCAACAAAATTTATAATAACTTCTTGTGCGAGCCCATCAGGAGCAATATAAAACCAAACTTGTTCGGTTTTAATACCAGGCCGCGCAATTAATTCTTTACCTTCAACAAAAAATTGCTTGATTTCAATATTTTCAGTCCATTGATAGGTACTATTTAAGTATGAAATTTTTATTGGCTCAAACAGTGGTTTTGCTTTTTTATCTTTCTTTTCAGATTCGATTTCGACTTGTACTATTCTTTTTTCTAAATCAAATAATACCCGATGTGCTCGTTGGGTAATCAAAGCTTGTTGCCATGATAAACGAACTAATCCAGTAAGCCTACTTAAAAATTCTTTTCTTTTATAGCCTGGTATCACGTTTTGTAAATTAGGAACAACAATGGTTGCCAAAAGCCCAATTAGCATAATGACAACCACCAATTCTAAAAACGTAAAACCTTTTTTTACAGATCCCATACACTTATACGTTCTTCTGCTGACCCTTCAGGACCTTCTGATCCATAGGAATATAATTCATACGGATGTTTTTTACCTGGAGTTACCTTATAATAAAATTCATTGCCCCAACCATCTTTTGGCATTTTTTCAAAGGCAGGTTTCCATCCTTTTATTTCACCTTTAGGCCGTTCAACTAAATCTCTTAAACGGGTTGGATATTTATTATGTTGAATATGATATAAATCAATTGCACTTTTTACTGATTTTAAACTAGCCTTAGTAGCACTTTCTTTTGCTGTACCAACAAATTGCAAGTAAGCAAATCCAGCAACAGAAGCCAATATCCCTAAAATCAATACCGCTACAACCAATTCCATAAAAGTAAATCCTGGTTGCACTATGCGTTTTTCTTGCTCTGCGTAAGTCATAATAATTCCTTTCTTAGAATTGTATTTGCGTTAAATTTACTATCGGTTGTACTACCGATAATACAATAAAGCCAACCACAACACCCATAACAATAAGCATAATTGGTTCTAATAATGCAGATAACGTATCTGAGTATTCGGTTAAATCATCTTCATAATTTTTTGCAACCGTTAATAACATAAAATCTAACTGCCCACTCTGTTCACCAGTATTTATTAAATAAATAGCAATCGGCGGAAAAATATTAGTCTGTTTTAAATACTCAGCAATACGCCCTTGCTTGATAATTTTATCGCGCGCTTCTTCAAGCGCATCAGATAAAATACGATTATCAATGATATTAACCACAATATCAAGTGATTCTGCTAAGTTAACGCCACTTTCTACAAGCATGCCAAGTGTTCGTGAAAATTGCACGACTGCACTCATGCGTGCAAAATAACCTACTATTGGTAGTTTTAATTTTATTTGATCATATAATCGTGCGCCTGCTGGCGTTGATCGCCAATAACGAAAAGCCAATATCAAAATAATAATTATACCTATAAGAATATACCAATAATTAATAAGAAAATCAGACAATCCCATTAAGAATCGTGTCGTTAATGGTAATTCAGCACCTTGCGCGGCAAATGTTTGTACTAAATTGGGTAACACTAAAGTAAGCAATGCAATTACTACTAAAACAACAACGCTTAATTGAATTATTGGATAACGCAATGCTGCTTTAACTTTTTTAGTTACCTCTTCGCGCCGTTCCATGTATTCAATAAGACGTTCTAAGATAATTTCTAATCTTCCAGTAGCTTCACCGGCACGCACCAGTTGAATATAAATGTTATCAAAAACTTTAGGAAATTGGGCTAACCCGTGTGCAAGCGACTGCCCTTCTTTAATGTTATCTCGTAAATCAATAATAATACGTTTTAAACGTCCTTCAAATTGTTCTACCAATAATTCTAATGCTTGCAATAACGGAACGCCAGATTTGAGCAAAACAGCTAATTGCTTAGTAAATAATATTTTATCTTTACTGGATACGCCACGCATAAAAAATTGCAAATAACGTCTCCAACCAACAACCATTTGCTCACGCGTCTGCTCAATTAATGTTGGATAAAGCCCCCTTTTAGTAAGTTGTTCCCGTGCGCTTTCAACCGTTGACGCATCAATGGTTCCACGAGTACGTTTGCCATCTTTTGATAAAGCTTGATACAAAAAAAGAGCCATTAAATCCTTAAATCAGTTAATAATTTTTTCTTTTCAATTCTTTAGTTGCACATTACTATTTTCTTGATAGAATACTTTTTAAGTATTGTATACCTTTCTTGTTACAAGGAGTAGCGCATGAAGGTAAAATTTTTTCAAGCATTATTTATTATAGCATTATTATTCATTCATAATGCAAAAGCAAATAGTAATCAATATTTTATTGATTCAGTCAATGAAAGTTCTTTAACTGAGACTGATGAAGCATTAAACTTGTTTTGCATTCCCATAAAATTTACTAAATCTGGTATTAAATGCTTTTTAAAGCATACATTTTCACGTAATGAATATTCGGAATTTTTATCTCATGACTTTTTTCATTTAATAGAATTTTTGCAATATGGTAAAGATAGTCATCAAAATACTATATTTTTACAATCAACTATTCGCCTTTTTTGCAATAAGGTAAAAGGCTGTAATTATGTAAGTGCTGATGCATTCTCGAATACCATTGAACGCTTTCCAGCATTATTAGAAACATATTTTGTTAGAAAACCAACTTCTATATTTACTGAAGCAAAAAATACGATAAAACGATTATTATATTCTACTTTTCTTTCCAAATTTGTTTTCTTTAAAGAAGATCCTGATAATTTTTTTGATGGGTTATCAGGCGATATTATTGAAGCATTAAATAATACAAGTTTTATACAAAAGCATATTGATAACGAGCAATTAAGACAAAGTGTTCTTAAGTTTTTAGAAATTACATTAAATAAAGTTATTTGGACACCGTTAGATCAAGAAGAAGTATGGCACTCCGTTAAAAATATTTCTTATAAACTTGAAGAGCTTGAAAAAAGTAATATCATCAATCAAGATGAATTAGATGACCTTTTTCAATCATTGCTTTGTCGTTTTATTCACTTCCTTGATATCGCTGGTTCCGATCTTTCGACTGATGCTATTGCATTGATAAAAAAAGATATTGATGAAGGTAAATTATTGTTTTTAACACTTGAAGAACAAGAAGAATTTATTGAACCTAAAATAGCGCGTCTTAAACGAACATTGCAAATGGTGGAAACTCGTATTATTGCGCAAAGCCGAGGTTTGGTACCTTGTGCTTCAATTTAAATTTTATTCTATCACACAAGCAAAAAATCATATCTTTTAGAAAGTATGAATAACTAATAGAGCCTCCAGACATTACGCTCTTTATTTTTGATCTAAAGTAGGAATTTCACTGAGATCCAGTCGCACCCAAAGTTGTTGTAATTCTTCATAAGTTAATTGCGCAAAACCCTTATGCAAATAACCATTTGTAGGATCAATATAAAGACCTTTCGCTAATGTTTCTTTTTTTTTGTTTTTTGGTAACTGATTGAATTGTGCAATAAAATGATCAATATATTCTTGTTTAGACTTAGCTGTCTTTTTAATGATAATTATTTTCCATGGATCAATAGCTTTACTATTATTATCTTTCATTGCCATCATAACATTTATGGAATTGTATAAAGTTAATCCAAGAATAGTTATATACAATCGACTCATAGGTCCCCTTTAAAAGTTTAAAGTAAACGTTGCACCATAAGTGTTTAATAGTAATGCACGTTCGCCATTAAATGGTAGCTTATAAAACAATGATAATTGTGGTTTTATAGCACTTTTTTCACTTATATCACATTGAAAATCATATGACAATTGAAAAATCACATGATGAATTGTCCATTCCTGCAAGCTTTCTGCCGTATTGGCTATCTCATTTGAAAATTCATTTGTGCATACTGATAATGTATCCTCGCTATGCTTCCAAAATTGATAAGTAGCGCGCGCTGATAATCCATGGAATACCCGATATGCTTCTAAATATAAATTGAAACGTTGCGTGAATCCAAAATCTTTATAAGTTGGCACTTTTGCAAGTAATAAAAATTCAGTCTGATCTTGTTGTACTTTTATGCGACGATCACGAGTATTACCAAATAAGGTAAGAAATTCGATATCAATACCACCACGAAAAACATTAAACCAGTTCAAATTAATACCGCCAGCAAAAAGTAAGCCAGCAGAACCATCAAAACCAAAAGGCACAGTCAGTATATCATCTTCATCTTTTTTTATTCCTGTTGGAAAACTAAATCCAACACGAGCATTTAATGAAACATTTTTTAAAATTGGTTTACCTTGTGGAAAATTACGATACCATTCTGCAAGGAAAAATAAATCTCCTGGCCCAATTTTTTCCCAACCCATAATATTTAAATTAGGGTCAAATTCTCTAATGCGCTCTTTTAACTGACTTGTAAGTTCTTCGCGCACAATCATATCTGCTGCATTGTTATTGTAAGTTAAGTCTACAAAATTAACATTTTTAAGCCGCATTTGATAAAAAGGTAAATGCAAACCTACTGTTAAATTATGTGGTAAATGATAACGAGCACCAATCCCAAATCCTTTGGCTTTAAAATCTCCCGTTACTCTAAAATTACCACGTACGCCATTATCAGGTGGATTACCTAAATCATTTATTAAAAATTGGGTAATAGGGCTCGATGAATTAAATCCTTTTAACATCGCCAAAGCATCTTGTGTTGGTGTCCATAGTTGCATTACGTTTACTTCATTCCCTTCTGGATTATAACCACGTGCTTTATAGCCAATTTCCACCCAATCAGTCCATTGAAAGTTTTCACCGCACCAAATTGGCGGTCGTAAATTAATATCATATGGCCGAAAAAGATTAATGCCAAAAATAGTAAAACTCTCTTTTGAAGCGCATAAAAAAATAAAAACTAATAAAATATATATTCGATTTTTAACATGCATAGCTGCGATCCTTATTATTGATAAATACACAGGCCAAAATCACCAGCTATAAGCCAGTTGCCTGTCAAAGAACTTTTTAAAATTGGTTGAATCCAGTTATTGCCAGACCATTTCAATCTAACGGTATATCCTCGAGAAGAAGGAATAAGTTTGCCTCCAACAAAACCAGGAATGACGTGTAACAATGGAAATCTATCATTTCGACAACTAACATGAAGTAATCCATCCGTCGCAAAATTATTTCGATATCCACCAAAATTTATAAAACTCGTTTCTTGATCTTTAAAACAATAATCCCCAACCAATTGCACTGTTTCATTGTTAACACCATAGATTGACACATCTTTGATAAACAATCTAAAAACTTGCGAATTATTCTGGGAAGCTACATTGCTTAAAACATACACTTGACCATTAAGCCCGACATCAGCTTGATTATTCGAACAGCATAGTGGATATAACTTGGTGATGAATAAATTATCAATAGGCAAATGTACTGGTACCCAATTAGCTTCCTGATGATTTTTTATAGAACGAATATCTTTGCCATTTCCAATACGTATTAAACCTCTAGTAGTTCCTAGTAAGCCTAAGCTTTTTGAAACAAGCACATCGGTAAATTTTACCTGCAATTGTTTGGCATCTGCGAGTAAAACAGACTTAGATAAAGTCCCTAATTGAGAATGTATACATCTTTCAAGAGAATTCCGTGTTAAAATATAAAGATGTTCATTATCATGTATAATTTTTTGTACATAACGACAGTCGCCAATCTTATCAAATACAATTCGTGTAGAATCTACAGAATTTTCTGCTTGACTTTCTAATAATGGATATAAATTAGAAGAAATTGCCACACCATTAACACCACCAACTAACAACCTAATGCCGCAATCATCTTCTATCATGTCTGCAGCTAGAATCGGCCCTAGCTGATCAAGAACTGGATTTTGTAATGTAAAAATGGATTGATGTGTACCAATAGTTGTTAATATAACTTTTTTATTGCCAGTCGCTACTAAAATTGCAGATTCTTTGCAAAAACTAGGAATAAATTCAAATAAATTTTGTACACCACCAGTTTCTTTTGGAAATTCAGTAGTTATTTTACTTTGTAAAATTCTTAACTGGTTATCTTCAATTTGATCTTGCTCACATACCCAACTAGATTTTGTCAAATTGATAAAATTGTTTTCAGTCTTTTCTAAAAAAACTAGTGCACTATTGTCTTGATCATATTCAATTCCTAAAATATTTCTTGATCCAGTGGGCATAGGTAACCATGAAGTCCATGATACAATTTTCCCTTCTCCATCAAATAATGCTTGAGAATATACAATACTTGTGATTCTTTTTCCATCTCCCCTAAGAGCTACAACACAATCCCATAATGAAAATATTTCTACTATATCAGGAAGCTCAATACCGGCACCAACTTGTACTGACTGATCTAAATCTGAATAAAAATCTTCTGGTGCTTGTACCGAATCATATAGTAAACGACCACGAAAGCGTGAATATTTTTCGCGATAAAAACGAATATCTGGTACACATTGTTTTTGCGCAATTGCACCATGATCTTTATCTAACAATAACTTTTTAGAAAGATTTTTCGTACTTTTATTAATTAATGGTAATGCAAATATTTTTTTCTTTGCTTGTTCCGGCTCACCATTGCCACCATGAATAATTAAATATGGCAAACCAGTACTTGTATGTAATGTGTTTACTTTAAATAATGAAACTGATTTATTAGGACCAACAGCACCTATAATATTATTATATTGTTCACTAAATGCATCTGAGTTCACTATTGGATAAATATAAAGCTTATCTTCATAAATAGTACCCACCAACAATGCACATGCCCCTTGGTGGTTTTGTGCATTGTTTTTTGTTTTTATCTGTAAAGGAATGTAGAGCCGACTAAAGATTTCATCCCAATAAAGATTAACTTCCGAACCAATTATTTCTTCAAGCCCACCTGAAATATCAATGGGATTATGATCAAGCGTATAAGCATCAATTGGATATGGTTTATTTTCTCTTGAAGCACCCGTTCGCGCATTTAAAATATTAAGGAAAAATCGCCGTTCATATTCATCTTCTTTATTTTCTTCTTTTGCACTTTCATCTTTCTTTTTTTGCTCTTCTTTTTCTTTTTCAGATTTTTCTTTTTTTACTACTTCAATATCAAATTTAACTACAGAAATTCCGCTGCCATATTCACCCCATTGGCCGTCATGTGGTTTTACAGCAGTAAAAATATAATGTCCTATCCTATCTGGTGAGGTACCAGTCATACCCCAAGAGATACCAACTATTTCGCTTGTTTTCAAACTAGAGTTTAGGTCTTTTGATTCTTTAGCATCATGTATATCATCAGTTGAAAGAATTGCCATACTTTTTTCTTTAGTTTGGAATTGATCAACAAAATGTAATTTTGAACTATTTTGCGTTACTACTATAGGATTATTATTATGCATCATTAAATAAGAGATTGCTTTATTATAAAATGGATTTATTTGATTTTCGCAATGATTCAGCGTGACTTTTTCAGATGCCAAAGGAGTTAAAACGCCTTTTGTATAATGTGAAAGTGAAAGCTCTTTCATGCCAGATTGATCTGATGCTAAATAAATAAAATAAGGAGACATGAATGCACATTTACCAACATCAAAAGCAATTGGTTCGATTTGCTGTACGGATTTTTCTGGTTGATTCTCTTGATCAGCTATTGCTAAACCAGTAATTAAAAAATTTATGAGTAAAATTTGTACAATTTTTTGTTTCATGAAAGCTACCTATTTATTATCAATTATTAACTTGTCTTTGTAGCGCTTTAGTTTACGATAAATTTTAAAAAGTATCACGGCTTATCAATCATATTATAATACACGAAAAAACTATTTATTTCCAAATAATAAAAGTTATGGTATATATTAGTATATTAATGCATAATATTTTTTGAATTTTGTTGCTAAGGATGCAATATGCATGCAAAAATTTTTTCTGCCACAACTATCGGCGTTGATGCCCATTTAGTGCAAGTCGAAGTTGATTTATCTCTCGGCATGCTTCAGTTTTTTATTGTTGGTTTGCCTGATACTGCGATCAAAGAAAGCAAACAACGCATTTCAACCGCGCTCAAAAATAGTGGCATTCGCTTACCTGAACGAAAAATAACTGTGAACTTAGCTCCCGCAGATTTAAAAAAAGAAGGTACTTTGTTTGATTTACCAATCGCTGTCGGTATTTTGCAAGCTGGCAACTTTCTTGAATTAAATGCACAACTTCTCAATGAAACGCTTTTCTTAGGAGAACTTTCACTTGATGGCACAATTCGCTCTATAAAAGGAGCATTACCAATTGCTTATGATGCACACCGTTTACAAAAAAAACGTATTATTGTGCCAAAAGAAAATGCTCCTGAAGCAGCGTTAATTAAAAATATTGAAGTTATCGGCGTTTCACATTTAGTTGAGCTAATTGGTTATTTACGCAATGAATTAACGATCAATCCCACTATCAATTCTTTAAAAGAATATACCACTAACCAGAAGATTCATTCTATTGATTTTGCACAAGTTAAAGGACAACATCAAGCAAAGCGAGCGCTATCAATTACAGCTGCAGGTAGGCATAATATTTTATTTATCGGACCGCCTGGATCTGGTAAAACTATGCTTGCCAAACGATTACCAACTATCATGCCTCCAATGGAATTTGAAGAAATTCTTGAGACCAGCAAAGTTTATTCCATCAGCGGAAAATTAAATGGTAAAGCTTTAATAACTGAACGGCCATTTCGCAACCCACATCATACTATATCACAAGCAGGACTTGTTGGTGGTGGTTCATTTCCACAGCCAGGCGAAATTAGCTTAACACATAATGGTATTTTATTTTTAGATGAACTGACTGAGTTTAAACGCACCACGCTTGAAGTAATGCGTCAGCCACTCGAAAATAAAACCGTATGTATTTCACGTGCAATGCATACCATAAATTTTCCTGCTTCATTTTTATTAGTAGCCGCACTCAATCCATGCCCGTGCGGATTTTTAGGTGATAACAAACGAGTATGCCAATGTTCAAGCCATGCGGTACAAAAATATTTAGAAAAACTCTCAGGACCATTGCTCGATCGTATTGATTTGCAAATTAATATTCAATCCATCGAATATGATACTATTAAAGAAAAAAATGCCAGTGGACCAACTTCAGTAGAACTATATAATAAAATAGAAAAAGCAGTTATGGCACAACGCAACCGATTCGGTACTACTTCAATGTGGAATGCTTTTATGACACCAGATCTAATCGAAAAACATTGTATATTAACTGAAAAAGCAGAAGACTTAATAAAAAAAGCTTTTGATAAACTTAATATGAGCATGCGTGGATATCATAAAATTTTAAAAGTCGCGCGAACGATTGCTGATTTACATGAAAGTGAACATATCGAAGCCGACCATATTAAAGAAGCAATATTTTATCGATCACTAGATCAAACCCTTGAAAGAATTAAAAAATGATTCTCGCCATTGGGATCGATTCTGTAGAATGTGCAAGATTTGCTCATTGGCATCAATATTCTTTAAAGTGTTTATCTTCAATATTTACCTCCGAAGAAATAGCTTATTGTTTGAACAATGAAAAAAAACAACAAGAGCGGCTTGCTGCACGCTTTGCCGCTAAAGAAGCTTTTTATAAAGCATGGAGCACGGCCTTTCTGCAAGAAAAAATCCCTTTAAGAAAAATTATGCGAAATACAGAAGTTATTAAAAATCCTAATGGATCAGCAGGACTTTCAATTCATTTACCAGAAATTTCAATAATTGTAGAAAAAAGTCAAATTAAATTTCATCTTTCGCTTACACATACTAATCATTATGCAACTGCTTTTGTTATTTTAGAAAAAAATACGAAGTAGCTTCTTATAAAACACATAAAAATTATTTCTCAATTTTTTTTTGTGCTTGTTCTAGCAATGAAATAATATCCTGAGCGTTTTTTGTTTTTGCAATACCTAATGCAGTTAATTCACGAGAATTTTTTAAATTAATATTAATATTTGGCTGCGCTAATAAAAATTTGACCAATTCGAGGAAATTATAGCGCACAGCCCACATTAAAAAGGTATTATTACCAATAGCTTGAAAATTGACATCAAAGTCACTTTTTAACTTAAAAAGAATTTTTATCATATTGAGTATATGTTTTTCCTGTAAGTTTAATTTTTTTATAGCAGTTGAACCAAAAAAAATTCTAAACAACTGTGCTTTAAATTCTGTTGCATTTTTTTCTTTTTCTTCTGTAGTCTTCTTCAATAAAAAATTTCGAGCTTTAGGAATACATGCGGTAAGAAGAAAAATTGGAGATAATTCAAATATTTTTAATGATTCTTCAAAATATTCTGCTAATTTTTCAACTGATTCTCGATTATTTATAAACTTATTAAATTCCTTGTTAACTTTAGCAAAGGAAGATAAATCTTCAAGAGATGATCCAATATCATTTAGATTAACTAATTGATTAACAATGCATCGCTTTAACTCAATCGGCAATTTACTTAAATAATCTTTGTTTTGTTTTTCTTGCCCATTTAAATAAGATTGCGTAGCAGCAATAAAGCTAAAAATAAAAATAACTTTAATAAAATTTCGGATTTCCAACAATATATCCTTATCAATAAAACTTTTTTTGCTTTAATGATAAGGATATATTTTTTTTAAATTTAAAATAGGCTCATTGAAGATTATTCTTCTATAACAATTACCTTACTAGGTTTTGCTTTATAGATTGCTTTCACAATCTCTTGATTCCCTTTTTCCTCTGCAATATCTAACGCTGTTTTAAAGTCATTATTTCTCAGTTCTACATTGATGCCTGGCTGCTTTAATATAAATTCTGCTACTTTTGGTAAATTATATTCTGCAGCATAGTGGAGCAATCGATTGCCGTTAAATTGCACGGTTCCAGTGTTAATATCAAAGCCCAAACTTAATAAAACAAACTGCATGAGATTTATAATTTGATTTTCATCTAATTTTAAATCTTTTAGTACTCCCGATTCAAAAGTTTGAAATAATACTGGTTCTATGTTTTCAAGAAGGAATATTTCTGCAATCTCTTCCCCATATTTCTTTTTATCGGCAGCAAATTTATTCAGAAAATATGAACGTGCTCCTGCAAGTTCTGATGAAAACAACAGCATTAAAGCATCAAATGGTAGAGTTGCAAGCTTTTCATCCTTTTCTTGCAAACTAGTTATAATTGCACTTAACGCTCTTGAATCTCCAATTAATTCATTCAATTGCCTATTGACCTGTGAAATATTTTTTAAGCATTTAAGTGATTGACCAAAATCTTCTGTACCAACGAGTAATGAGACAATTTTTTGTTGAATTTCTAGAGGTAAACCCTCAAAGCTAATACCCTGGCAACTTTCTTCAGTTTCCACTGAGGAAATAGAAAAAGTTAAAACAACAAGAAAAAATAAAACAATTAATTTATTATTAAAAAACTTCATTACAATTTTCCTTTTCAACCTATTAGGGGTATTGCCCTTCTGCAACTATTTTTTCACTTCTGCTTGCTCTATTAATTTCACAATTTCTTGATATCCTTTTTCTTTGGCTATATCTAACGCTGTTTGTGCTTCATCATATTCAATAATATTAATATCAATATTTGATTGCGCTAGAATAAAACTAACAACTTTAGGTAAATTATACTTTGCTGCATAATGTAATAATGTATTATTATCTATTCCAGTAGAGTTAATATCCATACCTAAATTTAAAAGAAGTCTTATAAGATTAACAATTTGATCTTCAGTTAATTGTAAACCTTTTATCATACCTAATGAAAAAACTTGAAGTAATCCACCTTCTAGATGCCGTTTAATAATATATTCCCCAAAAATACTGTGTTGCTCTAAAAGATATTTACGAGCTCCTGGCAATTCTGCAGCAAGCAAGAAAATCCATTTATCCACAGAAAGAAAATATTTTTTATCCTTATTATCCAAAGCTTTTGCAATTGCCTTGAGTGTTCTTTTATCATTCAGCATTTCATGCCATTGCTTATTGACTTGGGAAAGATTGGCTAAACACTTAAGTGCTTGACCAAAATTATCGGAACTAGCAAGAAAAGTTGCTATTTTTTCTTTTGTCTCTGAAGGCAATCCTTCAAAAAGCCCCACTTCACATTGCTCGTATTTCTCTGCCTCCATAGCATTGATAGAAATGGTTAAAACTGCAAGAAAAAACAAAACAATTAACTGCTTATTAAAAAATTTCATAAAACGCCCTCTTTTTAAACCATATTCAGCTAAACAATATACACCACGCTTTATAATTAACCATATCGCTCTTAACTATCATTATAATTCTTTTTGAGTTTAAACAGCAATAAAACAGCTCTGTTACTACAAACTTACCCCAAATCCTCCCTAGGACGCTATCTGGCATTACCCTTAGATCTGGATATTCCCTATCAGATTTACTCAGATTTTAAAAATTAGTCGAAAAATACAGTATTTTAATGTTGACAAAGGAAAAAAAACCTTTACCCTGATTATTAATAATCTTGAGCTCATTCATAAAAAAAGCTTAGAAAATTATTCATCTCAATTTACTTTTGAAAAAAAATTGACGCGGGGTAGAGCAGTCTGGTAGCTCGTTGGGCTCATAACCCAAAGGTCGCTGGTTCGAATCCAGCCCCCGCCACCAAAATTACCTTTTATAACTTTAGGGGGTTATAAGATGTTATCTTTCCAATTTAAAACTATTTACTTGTTTTTAATATTTATTCCATATACTGCTATGGGTTTTGCTTATGGCAATTCAAAACTAAATGTTTTGGAACAATCCATAGAAGATATGAAAAAAATGTATGATGCTATTGATCCTGATCCTAAAATTAAAAAAATTACTGAAAAAGCAATAAAAAATTGCGGTATAAAAACATCGCCAATTATTTTACAAAGAAATAATGGAGATAATAGTTATGCTATACATCATTTAGACAATTCTTCTCAACCATTTATGCTTATTGGTGTTGACAATCAAACACTTGCTCAGATTAAGTTTGCTACTTATCACGAATGTGGTCATCTCTATTTTCAAGACTCTAACCATAATGAACAGTCATTTGAAAAATTTAAAAAAATCAGAAACTTAAGTGTTTTGGGTGGCTTAGCAAGTTCTTATGGGATGTTTAAATATTTAAAACCAAGAATTAACAATCCTTTCATATCTGTTAGTGCCGCTTTAGCAAGTGGTTTTGTTTCTTTTGTTGGATTAATTCTCAAGCCGGTTCACTGGCAAAGAAGTGAACGTAGAAATCAAGAAATTAAAGCAGATCTATTTGCTTATAAAAATTTATTGAAAATAAATCGTCCGGACATTGCTTTGACATGGATATTAGACTGTGCTCAAGATTATGAATGTACCGGAATACAAAAAGCAACACCATTTGATGAATATCCATGTAGCTATGAACGAGCTAAAATTGGCCTTGAATTCCTCAAAGCAAATGGTGTAAATATTGAAAATCCTAATCTGCCAACTAAAAGCGATCCTGCTATAAAACAATATTTATCAAAAATTTTAAAGCATTTCTCTATTAAATAAAATATCGCAAAAGCACTCGCTAATTGTTCCAATAATTTCTTTTAGTGATAGAATACTTACACTATGAAAAAAAATTTAGTATTTCTATCCATTATATTTTTGCATTGTTCAATATTGAAGCCTTGGTTACGATTACCAGCAACCCTTTCTCCCGCTTTTAAAAAAAAGGTAAGCGCGCAAAGCGTTTCAGCAGTAAGAATACTCATCCAAAAATTTTCTGATTTACAATCAGTTGAAATTACGAGTTTAAAAGGATTTACAGTCAAAACCAATTTAGATCGTTATCCACAACCTACTTTGAAAATTACTTTTAAAAATAATGCTCTTTACCTTAATAACAAAAAACAAGTTGGCGATCGTATTTTTATAATACCAAAAAATGGTCTTTTTTCTTTACAATCAAGCGCTTACCAAGGGTCGCTTGAAATAAAAGTTAATAATGGTGAAGCATTATTAATCAATCACATTTCATTAGAAGATTATATTTATTCAGTATTAAAAACCGAAAGTTGGCCGGGTTGGCCCTTAGAAGTAAATAAAGTTCTTGCCGTTGCATGCCGTACCTATGCAGTACGCATGATATTAGAAGCACAATCAGTAAAAAGATTGTATGATATGACTAATAATAATACCCATCAAACGTATAGTGGTCATCACACTACTGATATTTTAAAACAAGCAGTTACACAAACAAAAGGTATTATTATCTCTGATGGCAATGAACCAATTCTTGCGATGTTTGATTCATGTTGCGGCAACATTCTTCCTTCAAAAACAACGCACTTTGATTTTTCAAAAGCTCAGTATCTTGCCCGCAATTATAAATGTAGTTACTGCAAAAAATATCCAATTTATTCTTGGCAAGCAGAATTTCCACTTACTGAATTTCTCCAAAAAGTATGTCCTGATTGGCAAAATCGAAGAATTGCAAAAGTTTTTTTAAAAAAAGATAATGCTGGTATCGTAAAAGAAGTTATTTTAAAGTCTGGCAACCAAAAAAAATTAATTGATGGCTCTATATTTTACGCTACATTCAAAGAGATAAAAAGTTATTGTTTTGATGTTTATAAAAAAAATAATATGGTCAGAATAAAAGGGCGTGGTTATGGTCACCATATCGGTTTATGCCAATGGGGCGCATGCGAGATGATTAAAAGAGGTTTCAATTATAAACGCGTGTTGCTCTTTTATTACCCAAAAACAGTACTTACTTCAATTGAGCAAAACTCTTTTTAAGTGTTTAACTTAACATTCCTACCACTTTCCGCTACATTCTTTTTACTTAAAAAATTTAAATTTAGGAAATTATGTCAAACCATAAAGGTCATATTGGTGGTGGAATTGTTGCTTATATTATTACTTTTTGCGGTATTATTGCTTTTTCATCATTCACCGGAAAATTTCCAACTATATTTGCTTGTGCTACTAATACGCTTTTAATCCAAACACCAGAACTCTTGGCAAATATTGAATACGCAGTACGTATGTATATCCCACCAATCATTGAAATTTTACAGGCATTTTTAAAAGTCTGTTGGCCATGGCTCATTATTGTTACTGAATGGTTTTTATTTTCCCTTGCGGGCGCAATGTTCCCTGATGTTGATATTAAAAGCAAATCACAGAAATATTTATATTCTTTTTTGTTACTAATGGTTCTTGTGCTAATCGGTAAAAAACAATTTAAAGTAGTTGCTCTATTAAGCGCAATATCATTTATGCCTATCTTTTCTAACCACCGCGGCTTATTTCATCGCTTATGGTTTGTCATCGCTCTGCCATTTGGCTTGTGGTGTTGGATAAGTATTTTATTCCCTTATTTAAGCACACCATTATTTTATAACATGTTATTTTTTATTGGGGGAGCGATCTCCCATCTCTGGCTTGATATGGGTCTGCGAAAAATGCTGCGCATTTAGCCCGAGCAAATCTATGCATTATTTCATCCTATCTGTAAAAAGTTAAAAAATCCTTAAATTATTGCCTATTTAGGCAAAAGTATATTACAATTAGAAATATATAAGGATGGCATCGATTTATTAATGTAAAATAAAAAGCTTAAATTATGGAATTTAAAAAAAACCTTACTCTAGCATTAGTGATTATCTTCACTGGAACTCAGTTAATTGCTCAAAATATTCAAAATTTCTATATTTCTCCGAGCAATCCTGAACCCGTTGATATACGAATAGTATATTATAAGCCAAATAATCCACTTCCAAGAAATATAATAAAAAATAATATCAATCCAAATGATTCGGTAAAATTATTAGTTCCTTTTTGTATTACACAAATTGATGTTCGTTTTTCTGCTGATAAAGGAGCACAACAATGGTCACGATTTTGGGGGCTAAAAACAACTAAGTCACTAGATAATGCAACACATACTTTCATTAATCTTTGTGGTAATAATGATTTTCAAATTATCTGGGACCCTAAAAACAAAGTTTGGCATCTTAAACGCTTAGGTATAACAGCATACGAAGAAGTTGCTAACCCACAACACCCTAAAGGTCGAAGATGGAATTAAAAAAAAAGGACAAACAAATGAGGTTTAAAAATTTTTTCATACTTATCTTGACAGTAATGATTGTTAGCCCAACTCAAATTTTTATTGCCTCTAACGATATCCAACTCATTTATATTGACAGGATTAAACCAAAAAAATCACTTTTGGATGTGAAAATAACATTTAAGCATTCTATACATAGAGATCACTCGACAATAAAAGAAAATCTACCTTCAGAAGCAAAAACCGTAATAGGTAACCCGCATGTTCTAGATTGCATCAAAGATATTGAAGTTCGGTATTCTAATACTCGTAAATGGCAACGTGTAGAAACTCTTCCTGGCTATACACGTCTGGATAAATGTGGCAATAACAATATTACAATTAAACAGGATGGTACTGGAAAATTTTATATATCTGTTAATCCATAAAATAACAACAAATTAAATTATTAACTCGCTATCTTTTTAAAACTTTTTTTCATCCAACTAAAATAAAAAACCACACTACAAAGCATTACAAATAAATTTAAGAAATAAAGAACCAATTGGATATTTAAATACGGTTTTAACATTTCAAATGTAGGTATATATTCAGCAGTTTTCATCAATTGCACATGTTGCTCTTTGGAGATAGTCGCTAAAATAATACCTATTTTTTTCAAAAATAATATATTCGTTATTTGTGGTAGAAAAATAAACGTAATAATTAAACTTATTACTGAGAAAATTAAAAGCAAAATTTGCCAAGTAATATACATGCGAATAAAAGCCGGAAAGTTCAAACAAACAAACCGTTCAATGAAGTTTTTTCCATTACCTTTCTGATTTATTTTCCAGCAATTATAAATGCCATATAAAAATAACACTATTGCTAATATATTAAAAACAACAATCGCTTTTCCAAAAAAAATTATTTGATATACATCTTTAGCGATAGGCGGCTTACATAATTGCCAAAACCAATTAAATAATAAAATGCCACCAACTAAATATTTAAATTTTTCCCATTCGGTTACTACATTATTTTTTAAATCATGCGCAAGCTTATACATATTCAAATAGTACATAAAATTAACTCTCTGGCTAAAACATTAATCTTTCTTTATTTTATTATATAGATAAGAAGCAAAAATGAGAAGACCACCTACCACTAAAAATGCTATAATTTTATAGATTAAATGCGTGGATTGCATAATCATATAAAGCAGCCTAATAACGGTAAAGCCAATAATCGTCAAACCTAAAATACGAATCTGACTGCTTTTCTGCCATAATCCTATAAAAATAAGTGCTATTGAATAGAAAATGTAATAAATAATTAATAATATATTCGTAAATTCTGTTCTCACTAACTTATCATTTTTCATAGAATAACCCATTAATCGTTTTGCAAAAAAAGAACTATGCATGCTCAATTCATCAAAATTAATGATAATAAGCGCACGAATCCAAGAAAAAATAAAAAAAGCGGCACCAACATCTGATGCAATAGTTATTATTTGATATTCTTTAGCACCAAATACTGAAAACCATTTTCTGACCGCATAACAATAAGTAAAAGAAATAATCGTAAAAACCAAAAATAATATATTTAAACGAATTATCCAATAAGGATTTACGAGATTATGAAAAAAATATACGAGCCCAAAATAAAATAGCGACAAACCAAAAACCATATAAGCACATTGGCGAATAATTTTTCGTTGATCATAAATACCAATTAAAAACACCAGCAAAGAAAAGAACGCTAACCCTAGAATATGATAAGGTGATTGCCATACTTTTGTATGCAACCAATAGATAATTACAAAAATTAATCCTATTTCTAACAAACCTGACGCACGCATTTCATAACCAGTTAGATACATTTTATATCGACGACTTAGCCAAATTGCACTCAATAAAGAAATTACAATTATTCCGATACTAATATTTATTTCATTCAATGTTATTAATGCTGGCCATCTATAGAGCAATAATGTTGCTAAATGATATCCAACATAAATCCAGATAATATAAGGAATTACACGCATTAGTCTTAAATTAACCATGAAGCTTAATGCCAACAAGAGTACGGCAAAAAAAGAAAGCATTGCATTTTGATAGTATCCAGAAAAAGAAATTAGAATACTATAAATAGTACTTCCAGAAGCTAAAAACTGTAGCGTATTAAATAATAATGATAATTTATATATCAAGGAACGGGAATGTCTTGCATAGAAATATAAAATACCAAATAACCCAAAATATATTCCGGCAAAAAATATTAACAAATAATTTAAAATTGATTGATCTGAAAGAGACTTAAGTATTGTTATGTAGCTTTTTTTGTGGCAAAGCAATAAATACAATGCAAATATAGTAAATAAAGAACTTAAAATAATTAGTAATACATTGCGAATTTGTATTTTACTTTGAATAAAAAAACTCGATAAATAAGGAATTATCGTATACAACAGCCAAATATTTAAAATAAATATTACTTGGTATAGCCCGGACATGCTAAAAATAAATCGATGATAATACCAAATCAAAAAAAATAGACTTACATATGAATAACTTACCCAATTTTTTATTGCACTAAATAGCGATGCAATAAAACCTAATAAACTTAAATAGCTAATTAAATAAAGAGGCCTGACTAATACGGGATGAACAATAAGAGGCATTAAAAAGCCTCCGAACAAAGCAAATAGACCAATTAAATTTGATTGGTATCTTATTGATAAAAATAATCCGGTAACCATAGTAAGTATTTCTAAAATAAAAACCCACCATTCAGATAACAATGTAGTTGTCGTAATTCCCAAGTACCATGCACTATAAAAAAGGATAAGGCTACTTATTGTAGAACCTACTATTAAACGTGGATATTGATTGCGAAAATATTCTCCCAAAAATAATAATAAACTTGCAGTAGTTATAAGCATACCTAAAATTAATGATGGATTTAATAAATGCTGTTCAATCACAAATTTTAAAAGATAACCGATGCCAATTAAAAAAATGGCAAGACCTAAAATAGGAAGCAAAAATGAGCCAATTTTAACTTCAAGAATTGGCCATTTTGTTTTTTTTTCTGCAATAAAATCTTCTGGTATATTGCCATTCGGCGCTGCTTCTTTTTCTTGTTTATTTAAGAAGAGTTTGATTTTTGCCCATACATTCATCATTTTTTTATCCTTTTTTGAATCACTATACTTAATTCAGAATAAATGGAGCAATAAATCAAAAAAATGTATTATTTATCTATTTGTATGCTTTTTGATTATTTAAAAAAGTTTCAACTTTTTTGAGCATCTCTTTTGCATTATCATATGTTAACTTTTTCAATGCTTTATCATATGGCATCCATGCATAATCGATATGTTCATGTGATAATTGCACGTTTTTTTCTTTTACAACACCAACAAAAAAACATACTACTTTAAAAGCTAATTCATTTGTTTTTGGCAAATGATGAAAATACGATAATGATTCTTCAAAACCATCTATTATATGCGCTTCAAGATTGGTTTCTTCTTTTAATTCTCGTTTTGCTGCTTCTTTTTTTGATTCATCATTTTCGATATGGCCTTTTGGGAAATCCCAATGTCCTGATTGATAATGTAATAATAAATATTCACGATCTTTATCTGGTTGCTGAAAAAAAACAATTAATCCTGCAGAAAATTCTTTTATCATTGTGCTTGATTTTCTAGTTGATTTATTTGGCTTTGTAATAAACTAACAATAAGATTAAGCCTTTTTTGCTCACAAAAAGAAAAATTATATTTACTATGAAGAATTTCAACAATTATATTCTTTGTTTCTTGGCAAGCTTGTGGTATATCAGTAGTAGTATTTATTTGCGATATCTTTTTATTTTCTTGATATCGTTTTTCAATTTTACCGTAAATTAAATGTCGCTCATACCCTCCATAAATAATATTCATAAAGCTAAAAACTATTATTAAAATTAAATGTTTTTTCATAAAAAAACCCTTAATCTAAAAAATAAAGATGAATACCAAAAAAACGCCTACTTTTATACAACCCTAAAAATAAAATGCTAGCCAAAGGCAAAAACCATAACCAAAAACCAATTTTTGTTAATAAAAATGTCGATAAATGTATTTTGCTCAATAGCTTTATTATTCCTAAATAGCAAACTAAAAATAGAGAACCAAACACAAGCCATTGTATAGAACAATAAAAAAGAAATTCAAAAAAACGCTTAATATATAAAATAAAATCAAATGAATATTGTAAAAAGAAAACAAATAACAAGGTTTGAATGACACCACATAAGGTTGTTGCCATTGCTATACCGTATGCTCCCCATATTTTCATAAGTAAATAACTAAAAATAAAATTGCTAACTGTTGCAATAATCGATATGTACATTGGTATTTTTGTTTCATGCAACGCATAAAATAAATTTAACAAAATTTTATTCAACGAAAAAAATACTAAACCATATAAAAACGCAATAAATATAATGCTTGTTTGATGAACATCAAAGAGAGTAAATTTTTCTGAAAGGAATAAAGTAAAAAAAATCTTATGCGAGACCATCGCCATAACTAAACTTATTGGAATCATCGTCCAAAAAATGAGCTTTGATGATTCAAGTAAATAAAATCCTAATCGTTTTGGAGCATAAACCCCAATACGTGAAAAATGAGGCAATAAAATAGTTGATAATGCGGTAGCAATCACTCCTAGTGGAATCTGCATAAATCGATTTGCATAATAAAGATGTGCAATAGCACCTGGTAAATAAGAACCAAAACTCGTATCAATAAATAAGTAAATCTCCATCACACTCATACTAAACAAGCAAGGCAAAAATTTTCTCCATACATCTTTAAAATACTGCCAAGTTTTATAATCAATCTTACCAAGGCCAAATCCAAGTTTTACATATACAATTATATGTAGAATCAATTGAATAATGCCGCCGCCAATAATAAATAAGCATAAATAAATTGGTGATAGCTTAAAAGTCACACAAACAAAAAGACCAAAAATATATACAATATTTAATAATACTGGAGAAAAAGCTGGTACAAAAAAATGATGCATTGATTGTAATACGCCAGCAATTAATGCACTTGTTGATAAAAATAAAATAAAACTCATCAAAATACGCAAAAAAGATATTGCATGCGCTACATACCATGTTGGCTCTACTGATTTATCAACAAATACTGACCAAATCGAATTAAAACCCTCAGTAAATACATCAATAAATTGAATACCGGTTGCAGGAATTAAGGTAACTTTATCAATTGAAAACCATCCTGGAGCGACTAAACGTATTACCCAGTCAGCTTTCCAAATTGCCAATAAACAAATAATTAAGAGTGCGCCTTCAAATAATATTAATGCTAAGCTCATTAATTTATTTATTTGTTCTTTACCATCTTTTTTTGCAATGGTGACAAATGTAGGAATGAATGCAACACTTAATGCACCTTCTGCAAAAATTTTTCGTAATGAATTAGGTATTTTATAAGCGGTAATAAAAGCTTCAGCCAAAGGCCCGGCTCCTAAATAATTAGCCATAAGCACTTCTCTTATGAGCCCTAATGCTCTACTAAAGATGGTTGAGCCACCTACTTGCAGTGTTTTTTTGAGTATGGTTTGTTTTGTCAGCACGTTATATTTCCTTTTCTCGCATAGAATTTTTCAAATTCTCTTGTGTAATCTTACCTTTATGCAATAAAAATACGGTATTTATGTAGTGAGCAATAGTACTATCATGAGTATTGATAACTAAGCCCATTTTATAAGTGCGATGTAGCGTTATTAAGAGAGTAATAATATCGAGTGCTGTGCTTTGATCCAAATTTCCTGTTGGTTCATCAGCAAATAAAAAATCTGGTTGTGAGATTAAGGCTCGCGCTAATGCTACGCGCTGCTGCTGCCCTCCTGATAGTGTGTAGGGAAATTGATCTTTTTCTTTTAAAAGGCCTACAAGCTCAAGCAAGCTATGTGCACGCTCTGTACATTCTTTTTTTTCCATTCTGCCAATCAACCCTTTTAGCATCACATTTTCAATAATTGTAAGCTCATCAATCAAATAAGGAGACTGAAAAACAAAACCCAAAGAACTTGTTCTTATATGCTGCTGCGCAGATGATGGCAATTGATTATAAGGCATATTATTAAAATAGACAATTCCTGTTGTGGGTTGGTCAAAACAAGCAATTATATGAAGCAATGTAGATTTGCCAGACCCTGAAACACCCATAAAAGCATAAGTATTATTTTTCTCAAGCGATAAGCTAATATCGTCAATAACCGAAACCATTTTCCCATCATGACGCATAAATTGCTTAGTTATATTTTTAATGTTTATTTGTTTAATAGGCATAATATTTTTTTATATTTCAGCAAAAGTTTTCTTTATTATCGATCATTCTTAAAGTATTACCTGAGAATTCTTGTTTTTAAAATTGCCCTTCATTTAGAATGGTATCTGTAGGGGATGTAACACCGGTTACGAAATAAGATTATTAGTATACGGTGTTTCGATCAAAATAAAAAAGGGGGAGTGGCAAATGATAAATTCATCAAACAAATCTATTCTAGACGCTATTCCGGAAATACTCCCAATTGTACCAACTATGGATGTTGTGGTATTTCCTCAGATGATCGTTCCGTTATTAGTTCTTGATGAACGGATTATCGCAGGAATTCAAAAAAGCCTAGAAGAATCAAAACTTATTTTATTGCTTGCATCAAAAAAACAAATAGATGATTTTCAAGGTGCAATCGGTACGCATGATTTATATCAAGTGGGAACCGTTGCTTCAGTAATGCGTTTAATTAATGTTCCAGAAGGAGGTATTAAAATATTAGTACAAGGAATGAGCAAAGTGTATGCTCATGAAATTTATACCGATAATGACATGCTTACCGCGCGAGTCGAACCTATTATACCACCTGAAGTAACTGATGATTCTCAAGTAGAATCTTTAATTAAAAATATTAAACAATTAATTGAGAAGATGGAAACTGCAGGCCAGGCTTTTAATCCTGATTTTTTTTCAATCATTTCAAAAATGCATGATCCACAAAAAATTGGCGATTTTATTTTATCGCATCTTAATATTTCAGTGGCAGAAGCACAATCATTACTTGAAGTTAATTCAACTCAAGAATTTTTAGAGAATCTAAATGCTATACTTGCAGAAGAACTTGAAGTTGTCGAAATACAAGAACGAGTAAAAAATCATACGCGTGAATCAATGAACAAATCACAAAAAGAATTTTATTTGCGCGAACAATTAAAAGCAATAAAAAAAGAATTAGGTGAAGATGAAATTGAAGATATTGAATCGATGCGGGAAAAACTCGAAAGCATTGCATTACCCGAGGACGCACGCAAAGAAGTTACTCGTCAGATTAATCGTTTAGAAAGAACTGCTTCAGATTCTATGGAAGCTTCGGTAACTCGAAATTATCTTGATTGGATGTTCTCATTACCATGGAATCACGTAACTCTTGATAATCTTGACATCAAACATGCAAAAACAATTCTTGATGAAGACCACTTTGGTTTAAAAGATATTAAAGAACGCATTCTTGATTTTATTTCTGTACGTAATCTCAAGCAAGATGGCTCCACGCCAATTATTTGCTTTGTAGGGCCTCCAGGAACTGGTAAAACTTCACTTGGTGCATCAATCGCAAAATGCTTAGGCCGAGATTATTTCCGTGTTTCTTTAGGTGGCGTTAAAGATGAAGCAGAAATTCGTGGACATCGTCGTACTTATGTTGGTGCTATGCCAGGAAGATTCATTCAAGGATTTAGAAAAGTAAACTCATCTAATCCTGTTATTATTATCGATGAGCTTGATAAAATTGGTGCAGATTTCCGCGGTGATCCATCTGCAGCGTTGCTTGAGGTTTTGGATCCGCAACAAAATAAAGCATTTTATGATAACTATATTGGCGTGCCATTCGATTTATCAAAAGTAATTTTTATTGCAACCGCCAATACGCTTGAAACAATCTCTGAGCCACTTCGTGATCGCATGGAAATTATTTCACTTTCTGGATACACATTGGATGAAAAACTTAATATTTGTAAGCAATATCTTATTCCAAAAGCAATCTGCGATGCGGGCCTTACAATACATAATCCTGCGTTCACTGATTGTGTATTACATGATATTATTATGAATTATACACGAGAATCTGGTGTACGAAACCTTGAACGAACGGTAAGAACATTATGTTCAAAACTTGCACGAGCGATTGTTGAAGAAAATAATTTAGTAACCTTTACGCAACAAAATATTGAATACTATTTAGGACCACGTAAATTCAAAGAAGATACGATATTAACTGAAGATCAAATTGGTATAGCAAACGGACTTGCATGGACTTCTTATGGCGGTGAAATGTTGAAAATTGAAGCGGTCGTTATGCCTGGAAAAGGTAAACTCATTTTAACCGGTCACCTTGGTAATGTTATGAAAGAATCTGCTCAGGCAGCAGTAAGTTATGCACGGGCACATGCTAAAACATTTGGTATTGGTCCAAAAATGTTTACGCATTATGATCTACATATCCATGTTCCTGCTGGCGGCATACCAAAAGATGGTCCTTCTGCAGGTATTACCATGCTTATTTCAATACTTTCAGCGCTTACTAATAGGCCAATTAATGGTCATTATGCAATGACAGGTGAATTGAATTTACATGGTGAAGTAATGCCAATTGGTGGCGTAAAAGAGAAAATATTGGCAGCAAAACGCAATGGCATACCACATGTTATTTTCCCATACAAAAATAAAACTGACATTGCAGGACTTGAAGATATTATTAAAGATATTAATATTATTTGGGTTAATCATGCCGATGAAGTATTAAAACAAGTATTAATATTAGATCCTGAAAAGAAGTATAAAATCAGACCATGAAAAAAATACTAACCATAGGTGGTGCCACACAAGATATTTTCATATCCTATGAGCATGCCGAAATGGTTACCTATTGTAAAAGCGAAGTACAAGAAAAATCATATATGCTTTTGCAAGAAGGAAAAAAAATAGAAGTACAAAATATTCACTATGCTACTGGCGGCGGAGCAACAAACTCCGCCGTTTCCTTCAAGCGTTTAGGTTTTAATGTTTCAACTTTTGTTAAAGTTTCTGAAGATATTGCAGCACAAGAAGTTTTAAAAAAACTGGAACAAGAAGGCATTAACACTGAATTTATCAAGCAAGAAACTAAAGGATCTACCGGGGTATCATTTATTTTGCCAACGGTATCAGGTGATCGTATTATTTTTGCCTATCGAGGCATCAATGGTCAAGTAGTTAAAAATGATATACCATTTGATAGCATTAAAGAATTTGATCAATTATATATTACTTCGCTTTCAGGCAATTCCTCTGATTTATTTTTACCAATCAGCAAGCAAGCAAAAGAGCATGATATTTATGTTGCAACCAATCCGGGAAGTAGTCAACTTGCAGCAGGTGCTGAAATAATGCGAGAATCACTCCCCTATATCGATACGTTTATTTTAAATGCTGAAGAAGCAAAAATATTTATGCTTTCTTTAGTAAAAACTTCTGAAAGATTATTAAAACAGGTAGAACATGCAGAAGAAACATTAAATCCAGATTTACCAGAGTTATTAAGCTGTCATATTTCATATGATAGTATTTGTTTTAGCTTGCCACAATTTTTTAAAGAAGTTCTTAAACGCGGACCTAAAATTGTAGTGGTAACTAATGGTGCTGAAGGCGTATATGTTGCAACAAAAGAACATATTTTATTCCATCCCAGTCTTGAAGTCGATGTTTATAATACCATTGGTGCAGGTGATGCCTTTGGCTCTAGTTTTACTGCAAGCCTTGTGCATGGCAAATCAATTGAAGAATCGTTAGTCAGCGGCATTTGCAATGCGGCTTCAGTGATTAGCTATTTAGACACAAAAGAAGGTCTTTTAACACTAGACAAACTAGAAAATAATTTTAAAAAAGTCGGAATTAATCAAATTCAATACTTTTCATTTTCTTCAGTTGAATAAAAAACTTTTAAAGCTATTATCTGAACAACACTCTTATTGATTCATACTGAAAACATTTCACGTTAAACATTGGCAACCTCATTGCAATAAGAATAAAAATTCTTTAGCCATTTGACTTATATTTATATTTATTTAATTATTAAGACTATATACAATTAGTATATTAATTTTCCAAATGGGGGTTATTTTCAATGAAATTAAAAAAATATTTATTTATTATTCTATTGTTCACCAGTGTTTCTCAATCTACTTTTCCAATATCTTGGCCAGCTTGGCCTTCCATGCCTGCAATATCTAATCCATTTGCTTCTTGTACTACTCGGCTTGCACAAGCAACAGCACCTGTTACAAAAGCTTTTAGTGGTTTAGCACAAGGAATAGGCCATTATGGAACTCAAATAGCTAACCGATTCGATAAAGGAATATCTGTTATTAATGCTATTGGAAAACGCTTGAAAAGCGTACAGGTACTCACATCATTTGCCTTATCTAGTGCAATAAGTACATTAATATACAAACAACTATTTGATATATCAGAATTACATATTACTTCTGCAGACTATGCAGGATGTCCAAAAAAAATTAATACCCTTATTGGACAGGTAAGAGCAGGAACGATGCCAAAAAAGCCGCTCTTACTTACCGGAAGCCCTGGGTCTGGAAAAACACAACTTGTTAAATATATCGCTTCCAAGTTACGCTATTGCCGTGGGAAAACAACAGTCTTTCCTTTATTTGAGGTTAAACCTGCAAGTTTAGTTACTATGATTCCACAATTAGCAACCATACAATTAGATTGCTTTCTGGCAAAAGCACAGCTTGCTGCAGATAAACATCCACTTAAAACTTCTATAGTTTTTATTGATGAATTTCATTCATTTACTGAAAACAAATCACTCAAGGAATATTTTAAAACATTGACTGATGGTGTTAATAGCTCAAAGCGTTTTGATCAGACAAATATTCAAACACTCGCATATAAATTAGCTGGTGGCTTACTAAATCAAAAAAAAGAAGGTACCGTAATTATTATTGCTGCTACCGATCGCCCTGATGCTGACTTAGCATTAGACAGACGCTTTGAAAAAATAAATGTAGAAAAAGATATTTCTGAAGATGAATATAAAGAACGATTAGAATATGCTTTTCAATATGGAAAAATGATTTATAAATGCTCTAATGAGCCAGAATATGCTGAGCAATGGTTTGAAAAGATGCCAAGTTTTTATAAAAAGTGCAAGTGCTACAATATAAAGATATCTACACCAGGTGGTGATCTTTATCATTATCAATATTGTTACAAAACAAATGATAATCAATTAAAACAATATACAATTGCTGATTTGCACGAAGCATTTAAGAAAATCTTAGCAAATAAAATATATCCATCATATACCAGCCTAAGTGCTTATTTGAATAACAACCAAGAACCACAAAATATAAGCATAGATGGTCTCAAAATAAAAATTACTATGACAATCAATAGCAATGATATTGCTGAAACTTTGGAAGAAATTAGTAAATCTAATAAATCTGATTTTAAAGAGGTTATTCTACAAGAATTACAATTCCCTGGCTTAGGTAACACAATGTCCCTTAAGGAATATCTAATGCATGAACAAATAATTCAAAAAAATCCAAAAGAAGAGAAAGATTATAAAGTTGAATTGCTTGAAAAAGCTTCTTTATTAAATACAATAAAAAGCCATTGCGCAACAATAACAAAAACTTTAATTAATCAATATTTCATAAATTTAGATAAAACCGAGCAATCAATATTAAGCGAAACCTTCTATAGTTTAATTTCAACTTCATGTCAGGAAACCAATGAAAAAGAATATAAAGTTCCTTTTACTGCCTATGAAAGTGCTTTATCAGAATTCGCTGAAAAATTAAATGCTAATATCGAAACTGAAATAACTGAGTTAACTGATTTGATTAATCAGGGAATTAACAAATCAAATATAAAATTATTTTCTGAAATGGATATTCCCTCTCTGGAAAATATCAAAGGCCAATATACTAATTGGTTAGATCAAATAAAAAAACAGAACCAATTTCAAATAAATCCCTAGTAGTAAGCTAGGGATTTCAAATCATCTGCAACTTGTCTTAATGATTGCTGACGATGCGATTCGTATGGAATTTGTTGTTCTTCGAGCTCAGCAATTGTCTTACCATATCTATCAAGAATGTAAATTCGGTAATACGGAAAGCCATAACGTGATTTACCGCGCGGCTCCATTGAAATCAAGCCCATGGATTGGCCTTCATAAATCTTTACTTTGCCATTAGGCCATGCAAGTACCATGCAAGAAACAAATTGCGCTTGTCTTTTGTCTATCGGAATGTTTTGCATTTTATCCAAAATAAACTGCATCTTTTCTTCATTTGTTTTATTAGGCCCTGCATAACGTGCAGAATAAATGCCCGGCTCTCCATTGAGCGCGTCAATTTGCAAACCAGAATCATCTGCCAAGGTAAGTAAACTAGACATTTGCGCGTATATTTGTGCTTTTAAAAGGGCATTTTCAACAAATGTTTTACCTGTTTCTTCAACATCATAAGTAATACCAATATCTGATAATGAAATCAGCTCATAGGGGATATCGCGAAGATAATCACGAATTTGTTCGAATTTTGCTTGATTATGAGTAGCAATCAATAATTTATTTTTCATTTCCATAAAATTCTCATATAAAAACATGATTCAGTATAACTTTAAATTATCACAAAAAAACAAAAATGACCTTTTTGCAACTATTTTTTACTTTACTAACACTTAAGATATACTAAAAAGAGAGCATAAAAAAGCGCTATTCTTTACAATAGCTCTCCATTGTTTTAGCTTAAAACTATAAAGATTGTTTTTTTCACAAGGATCGATATGATCAATATTGCTGATTCACAGATTAAAGAATCAAAAAATTCTCACGGAAAAGTTTTACGTGTTACGAACACCATTATTGATGTTCAGTTCCCTCAGGAAAGTACTCCTAGCATTCAAAATGAACTTAAAATTGTTTTCCCTATCAATAAAAAAAAGCGTATTGCAAGCGTTGAAGTAGCACAACAACTTGGAGATGGCATTGTGCGCTGTATTGCAATCGAAAATATTGAAGGTATCTATCGCGGCTTAGAAGTTATCGATACTGGCGGTCCTATAAAAGTACCAGTCGGCCCTGAAGTACTTGGTCGAATTTTTAATGTATTGGGAGAACCAATAGATAATAAAGGACCCGTGGATACTAAAGAACATTGGCCTATTTACCGTGAAACACCACCACTTATTGAACAAAAAATTGCTCATGAAATTCAAGAAACTGGTATTAAAATTATTGACTTAATTTCCCCATATATGAAGGGCTCAAAAATTGGTTTATTCGGTGGGGCTGGCGTTGGCAAAACTACCATAGTAATGGAACTTATTCGTAACATTGCTATCGAACACGGTGGGGTTTCAATTTTTACTGGAATTGGTGAGCGTACTCGAGAAGGTAATGAATTATGGCTTGAAATGAAAGAATCGGGCGTAATTGATAAAACAGCACTTGTTTTTGGCCAAATGAGTGAATTACCTGGTGCACGTTTTCGTGTAGGCCTTGCTGGATTAACAATGGCTGAATATTTTAGAGATCGTGAAAAAAAAGATGTACTTTTCTTTGTTGATAATATTTTTAGGTTAGTGCAAGCAGGTGCTGAAGTGTCTGCACTACTTGGCAGACTGCCATCAGCAGTTGGTTATCAACCAACATTAGCATCAGAAATGGGTGCTTTTCAAGAACGAATAACAAATACTATAAATGGTGCTATTACCTCAATACAAGCGGTATATGTTCCAGCTGATGATATTACTGATCCAGCACCGGCAACTACTTTTATGCATTTAGATGCAAGTACAGTTCTTTCCCGTAAACTGGTAGAACTAGGATTATATCCTGCTATTGATCCGCTTCAATCTAACTCTAAAGCACTTGATCCGTTAATAGTCGGGCAAAAACATTACCGTGTAGCACGAGAAGTTCAACAAATTTTGCAACGTTATAAAGACTTACAAGATATCATTGCTATTTTAGGAATGGATGAGCTTTCTGAGGAAGATAAAAAAATTGTTAGTCGAGCTAAAAAAATTCAAAAGTTCTTAACGCAGCCATTATTTGTTGCTGAAGCATTTACCAGCATTCCTGGTCAATATGTACCGCTTGAAACCACCATAAATGATTTTGAAAAAATAATTGATGGCCAATATGATAATTTACCGGAACAAGCTTTTTATATGGTTGGTACACTCAAACAAGTGGAAGAAAAAGCACAACAATTAACGGTTGAATAATGAATCTTACTATAATTAGTCCGCGTGAAAAAAAAACATATACCATTGCTTGGATTGAAGTTGAAACAGCGATAGGTAATTTTGTTATTCAACAAGATCATGTGCCAACTATTTTACTCGTAAAACCACATGAACCGATTACTTTTTGCTTAACAAATGGCAAGCAAGAAACTTTTATAAGCGCAGGTGGCATCCTAGAAATACAACGAGAATCAGCGCGATTACTATTAAATGAATAATATTAAGCAATGAAAAAAATACTGGGTCATATTTTAACGGGTTCACTCACTGAAGGTTTTGAAATGCGTATTCATGCTGATGCGCATTTAGAAAAAATAAAAACAGGTAAATTTGTCTCTATCATTGGTAATGAGCATACCTTTTTTTCAATGATTACCGATTTATCACTTCATGTAACGAATAACGATATTTTATTATTTCCGCCAACAAAACAAGAGAAATTATTAAATCGCATATTGCGCAAAAAAGATATCTATGCAAAAGCACAATTAAAGCCGATGTTAATGGTTACCAAAAATAATGAAATTAAACCGGTCAAAACAATACCTTCACATTTTTGTACTGTCCATGAAGCAAGTAATCAAGATGTAGCGCTTATTTTTGGCGATGAGCATGAAGCAACAAAACGGTATTTTAATATTGGAAGCCCGCTTGATATGAATACGCCGGTATGTTTAGATCTTGAACGATTGACTGAAAGAAGTAATGGCATTTTTGGAAAAACAGGCACTGGCAAAACATTCTTAACACGGCTCGTACTGGCGGGGTTAATTAAACAAGATAAAGCAGTCAATATTATTTTTGATATGCATAGTGAATATGGTTTACAAGCACGCAAAGAAGGAAATGATAAATCTTTTGTTAAAGGCTTAAAAACACTTTTCCCAGATAAAGTTGCTATATTTTCATTAGATCCGCAATCAACACGTAGACGTGGTGGATCACCAGATGTTGAAATTACACTCAATTATCAATCAATTCATGTTGAAGATATTTTATGCCTGCAAGATGAATTGAATTTACATGCCACCGCAGTTGAAGCAGCTTATTTGATTGCTACTCGCTATAAAAAAGATTGGCTTGCGGTTTTATTAAATCAAGGAGAAAATTTAAAAGATTTTGCGCAAGAACTGGGTGCTCATCCTGAATCGATTGCAGCGTTATATCGAAAATTAAAACGCATAGAACGATTACCTTTTTTTAAACCAGGTGGGCCTGGTGCTTATAAAGATCGATCGGTTATTGATCAAATGATGGAATACATCGATCGCGGAATATCGATCATTGTTGAATTTGGCAACTTTACTTCAACATTTTGCTATCTTTTGATTGCAAACATTATTACTCGTCGCTTACATACTGAATATGTCACCAAAACAGAAAATTTTTTGGGTAGTCATAAAAAAGAAGATGAACCAAAAAAAATAATGATCACTATTGAAGAAGCGCATAAATTTTTAAACCCGCAAGCAGCACGCCAAACTATTTTTGGCATCATTGCCCGAGAAATGCGTAAATATTACGTTTCATTATTGGTAGTTGACCAACGGCCTTCCGGTATTGATCAAGAAATTATTTCACAAATTGGCACCAAAATTATTGCACAATTGAATGATGAAAAAGATATTGGCGCGGTATTGACTGGTATTTCTAATGCTTCAAATTTACGTTCAGTGCTTGCTTCACTTGATAGTAAAAAACAAGCACTTATTCTAGGCCATGCGGTGGCCATGCCCGTTGTAGTCCAAACACGTGAATATGATGAACAATTTTATCGGGCTATGGCACCTGAAGTAAGTACAACTGACATTGATTCATTTATTAAAGAAATTTTTTAAAGCAATTAATCGATTATTTCAGCTTTTTCAATTCTTCAATTGCTTCTGGTGAATCTTTTAGAACTATCTCAAAGATTTCAGGTTTTCTCATTTGCATCATTATGCTCATCATTGGTTGTTGTAAGTTTTCATTATAATCATGTAAAGCTAACTCTATTTTCAGCGCAACGCCCACTGACTCAAAAGTTTTATCTGCAAGTTCTTCTACAATATTTGTTTTTTCTATAAAATGATCAAATCCTTTTCCCTCAAATCTCTTTGTAAGAATTTCCGCACTGGGCAATTTAACTGGCTTAGCAAAAACATTTAATACACTCAATAAGACCATAGATAAAAATAATTTGTTTTTCATATTGTATCCTTTCATGAAAAAATAACGATTTAAAAATATATTTTCTCAAAAATTATATTAAAAAAAAACCTTTATTACTATTTTTTTCATTTTTCAATTCTTTCTATACTTGACTTTATTGCCTGATCACGTAAGGTTGCTTTACAAAAAAACTATAGCTAAAAGGAGAACTATGAAAAAGTTCATATCATTTTCATTACTGATCATTTCGATGACAACTATTACGTATTTATATGCCAATAATGCTTCTTTAACAAAAATGAGAAATAATAATATTCGTTATATTGAATATTCTTTTACTGATTTTTCTGGCATGCGTAAATCATTAATTAAACCGGCTTCTTGTGTTGAAGAAGATCTCGAAAAAGGAATTTATTTTGATGGATCATCAATTAAAGGTTGCACACGTATAACAAATAGCGATCTTTTATTAAAACCATCTCTTGATACTATGCGTCTTATTCCATGGACAAATGATGCCACCAAAACTGTATCACTTGTATGTGATATGTTTTTAGATAAAAATACTCCATATACAAGCGATCCGCGGTTTATCTTAAAAAGCGTTTTAAATGAAGCAAAACAATTGGGATACGATTTTTTCGTTGGTCCTGAATTAGAATTTTATATTTTTAAACAAAAAGCTAATCAAGAATCTTCGCTGATACCATTCGATAACGAAAGTTACTTTGAAAATAATTGTAGCTGTGAAGATGAAGTTATGAAAGGAAATATCTTAAATAACTTTGATGCTCTTGAGCTTGTACCTGAAAAAATTCATCATGAAGTCGGCCCCGGACAATATGAAATTTCACTTCATTATGATAATGCTTTAAAAATGGCTGATAAAATAGTTACCGCAAAACATGCCTTGCAAGCAATGGGAAATTCATCCAACTGTTATGTTTCATTTATGCCAAAACCATTAAGCACGCAAAATGGTAGCGGTATGCATATTCATTTTAGTTTATTTGATATACAAAACCAAAAAAATGCTTTTTTTGATCCTGAAGATAAAAACCGCTTAAGCCCTATCGCTAAATCATTCATTGCTGGCATCCTTCATCATGCAAGCGCACTTACCCTTTTATTTAACCCTACTATAAATTCTTATAAGAGATTAGTTCCTGGTTTTGAGGCACCTATTTTTATTTGTGCCGGTACTAAAAATAGAAGTGCTTTAATTCGCTTGCCATTGTTTAACCCTGATCAAGCGGAAGCTGCTCGCGCTGAAATACGCTCAATAGATCCCACTTGTAATCCTTATCTTGCTTTTGCAGCATTGCTTAAAGCAGGCCTTTATGGTATTCAGAATAACTTACAATTAGATCAGTTTATTGAAGAAAATTTATATGAAATGACAAGTGAACAAAAAATAGAAAAGGGAATTGATACTATTCCAAGCTCATTGCCTCAAGCAATTGATGCATTTGAACGTAGTGGCTTTTTAAAAGAATTACTTGGCAATCACTTATTTGATGAATATATAAAAGATAAAAAAAAAGAAGTAATGCAAAGCCTTCGTGCAATTACTGATTGGGAACTTAAACATTACTTATAAAATTTTAAATGATAAGCCAATAATTAGAATTTTCAAATTTTAATATTCCATCAATTACTATTGGCTTATCATAAGATATATTTTTAGGAGGTTCCTTTACTCGAGCAGTAATAGAACAGCCATTAAGTATAAATAATGGTTGTTTATGCTCATTTAAGCTTAATTTACCATAATATTTCCCTTTAATGGATATATTATCAAAGCCTTCTTTTTTTATATCAGAAACTATATCTGAAACATGAGGATTTTTTTTTATCGGAAATCTAAAACTAGTATATGCATTGATATAATTTAGCGATGGTTTTTGGAAATACGCTTCTTGCCCGTCATACTTTGTTATAATATCTACAATAGATTGGGCACATAAATCGCACTCAATACCTTCTACTCGCAATTCAAAAATATTTTTTTTGTTAAACCTTCTTGTTCTATACCTATTATTGCAAGTAGTTTGGTTTTTGTTTTTTTGGTATGGCAAACATTCTGTAAAAAAAGAAACTGAAATTAAAAAATTAAAATAAATAAAAAATTTGAATACTTTCATCGTTGTTCTCACTGTTGTTTATTATCATTTTTCTTTTTCCATAATAAAAAAAAGAAAAAATCTATCAAGATAATTTCAAAAATTCCTTAAAAAAAAGCCAATAAAATTTTTTCTTGACAACCCGATACTCCGTTGCTACGATCATCCTAAATTTATAACAAAGTCCCTAAACGAACAATACAAACTTTTGTGTTGTTCACCCCCCTAACCCTTCAGCTTTTTCTAAGTTGGAGGGTTTATTAGTCATCTTTCTTCTTCAGATGACAATGCAATTTCCCGGATATTTCCTTGATTGTCTTGTAATACCACTACATCATCAAAAGAATGTAATATCTTCCATTGATCTTTTTTGACATTATTCTTTAACGATTGTTTTGTAATAACTTGTTCTTTGATTAATTTTTTTTCTTGAGCTGATGGCGATGATAATGATAAAAGTTTTTCATTCGCTTTTAAACACTGTAATCCAAAATTAAAAGGATTCCGTTGAGCAAATACAATATTACTAAAATAAAAAATCATTAATATTACTAAAATTTTCACCATACATCCTTTACTCATAAACTTGAATAAAATCCATTAATGCATTCACCGTTAATAGATCGTTTTCAATAGAACTTATGGTAATATTTTTACAAACAATACTCGCTTGCGATAATGCGATGCGTTTTAATAAAGAAAAAATATTGCTAAAATTCCCTCTCAACGTATATAAAACTCGTTTTTTTTCGAACCATTTTTTATTAATAATAACCGAAGGAATATAAGAATCTAAAAAAACGTCCGTCTCATTTAATTTCTTCAATAAATCTAGCATCCTCATATCAAATGAATAAATTTTTTTTACTTTTGTTTGTAATATTTTTTGATCAGCTTCAAAAAACTTTTTTAATTGATTCATTTCAATTTGTTTTTGCTGTAGTTGTTTATTTTTATTTAATATTTGGTTGATTTGTTGTATATATACTTTTTGCCAAGCATAAAAGGTATTATTAATCATTTGATAAAAAATAAATCCACTAATTAACAAGGCAAGCAAACTTCCTCCATAGAGTGCCCATAGAGGATAGTTATTCAAATATTTTAAAAACCATGTGTCTTTGGAAATAAAATTCACTTATTTCCTTTTTTAAAAATATTGGTCTATCCATTGTTGTGGGTCAACAGCAATATTATGTATTCTCATTTCCCAATGTAAATGATATCCACTTGCATAACCCGTTTTACCAAGCGTTCCTAAAGGATTTCCTTGTTTTACATTCATACCCACTTTTAGATTCTCCGCAAAATCATCTAAATGATAAAATAATGAAAGAATGCCACAACCATGATCAATGACAACCGTATTACCACTTAATGCATATCGTTCTTTTATTACTACTCTACCATCTTGTGGTGCCCAAATAATACTTTTTGGTGCATTAACAATATCAAGCGCTTTATGCATGTAGCGCCCTTTTTCTTGCGTTACTCTGATAGTACCATATTCTGTTGATATTGCCTTAATTTCAGTTGGCGCATAAAAAATACCGTTCCATAATTTTTCAAACGGAGATTTTTGCGCAAGTACTTCGAGTTCTTTTTCAAGTTGATCATCACTTAATCCGATCTCTTTTTCTTTTTTCACTTTCTCTGGATCAACTTTAAGATTTTGTCGCTTGAAAGGAAATTGCGCTACTTGTAGTTTTTCATCAAGCTTTACTGTATTGCCTACTAAATCAGAGATTTGAATATGTATTACATAGTCGCCCGGCTTTTCTTCGCACATAACCGGCATAAAACAATCATATATAGAAGAGTTTTTTGATTCAGGAAAACATTGATAACTTTTATTAAATACCTCTACGAAAGCTTGCTTAATCGGTTTATTTACTTGAAGCTTTACCCGCAATGTTCTTCCCTGATTAACTTTATAGCTGGGTTCATTTTTTATTACGGCAGCATGTAATAATTTATTATCTACAAAAAATGAAACTTCTTGTGTTGTTTTTTTTCTGTTGTATAAACCATTTTCTGCTTGAATTTTTAAAGTATGCTGTCCATCTTTAAGTGATACCGTCGATATAGTAAAGGGGTATTCACATATTTTTGTATTGATTTTATTTTTGTTAAATAAAGGCTTATCGTCTAACCATGCTGAAATTTCAGCTATTTTATAAGAATCATTTATATATATTTTGCAAGGTATCTCATTTCCATAATATTGATCACGAGCAATCCCTTCCATTTTTATTGTGGGCTGTGCAGTTCCAAAAAAATAATGATAACCGCTTACACAGGAATAGCTTATTATAAAAAATACGATTAAATATAAAATTCCTTTTATTTTATTCATCTTAGGTCCACTTTGATTTGTATTTTTATGTTGAAATATAATTAATTTATCCACAGAAAAAATATGTAAAAAATATAACAAAATTATTGCACTATCATCATTTATCTAAGTAATGTGCTGGTAATATTTACTCTCGTCAATAGGAGAACTTAAGTGAGCATATTACTGAGAGTGTTAATTATAGGTCTTTTATTTGCACAAATGCAAATAAATTTTACACAGTCATTAAGAGAATCTTCTTGTATTCAACCTGCAGGATCACAATTAAGCTCATGCCAACTTTTTAGTATTTGGCAAACAGAAAATGGAAATCCCGAATTGGTAACTGCTGGCACAAAATACAATATTCCTCTTGGAAGCCGTATAGCGGCAAATCGCATGAAAACAAGCTATACCCGAACATTAGTACATAAAAATCATCCAAGCGGTGGGAGCTTATTTCCGGGCGCAGGCGGTCTGGGGCAACAATTAAATAGCTTTTTGGATTCAGTTGAACAACTGGTCGAAGCTGATTATGAACAGCGTTTTGCTCAAAAAAAAGATAATTATTTTATTGCTTATTTTAGCCGAATTCAATTAACCGTATTACATGAGCTCTATCAATACCTGATGTCAATCTATACTGCTTTTAATATGACTCATATTAATAATATACAAGAATATTTAGATAATGCTGCAAATCAAGCTTTAAATAAGAAAACTATGATTATCAATCATCTTGTTAGCATTATTGAAGCACAAGCCAATCAAGCAATAGTTATGCGATTTCCAAATATTCCGCAACATATTGCAACTCGCATGGGCCCAATGATGATGCAACATGATTATGGTGCAGATCTTAACTTAATGATCGAAGGCACAGAAAAAGAATTATTCGATGAACTTGAAACACAAGAATATTATAAAAAACGTCGTGAAGTGTATCTAGATATATTTGGTAAATATTTGAGCTTTTTTAAAAATTATACCGCAACATTAAACCAAGAAGATCAAGCATTTGGCACACGTTTTACTAGGTATGCCCAAGAAGTCCAAAAAGTGATTAATGCTAACAAGCCTTCAATTATTAAACGTGGCTCAATGAAAGCAAAAATAGATGCCTTACGCACCATTAAAACAATTAACCCACCGCTCTTTTTTTATGATGAAGAAACATTACGAAGTCTTCGAATTATTCCAAAAATTGCAAAAGATTTACCGCCTAATTCTCAAAAAGTAGCTTGGCCAAAAAAACTTATAGAGGATGCTCGCACCGGTGCTCCTATAACTGATAAATTTGGCAATATTATTAGCAATCAACCACGTGCTTATTTTCTTGATAAAAATGGCAATGTTACAAGAAGTTCATCTGGCGATGTTCGTCTTTTTGTAAATATCCCGACTGCACAAAATATGTATTCGCAGCAAGTAAAAGCACAACCTGATTGGCTCAACTCTCAAGAAGGAGTCATATTAATGCTTCGTGCTTGCCTGGGAGATTATACTGCAGTATTTGATCCTTTATTAAAAGCAGAAGAAATTTTTGATCCCTGTATTTCATGCATTATTCTTAATGCGGCATTAAAAGCAAATATTATGGGTAACCAAACAACGCAAGCATGTAGAGATTGTCAATGGTACTTAGAACAAATAAAAAATATTTTAAAAGCCACCGCTCCTGAAATACCGGAAGCACCACCAGCACCAACCGGATTACCTTAAAAAATTTGGAGAATTTAGTGAAGTTAAAAACAACGCTTCTCTGTCTTTTACTATTATTTTTAGAAAACATACTTTTTTGTAATGAATTAAAAAATAACCAACTAAAAAAACAAGCCGAACATATTAATGAATACGTATTCGGTCAATTAGGATTAAATATAGAATTGGCTGAATATAAAAAAATGGGGCAGCTTCTTTATCAAATTCTGGCTGCCGATTTTAATAAATTAATAATCGTTGCAAAACAAGTAAATGAAAATTTAAAAAAACAGCAAGAAGAAACTAATGCTCTAATTGCAAAAATGCAAACACATAATCAAAATATACCCTATGAATTATTTTTTAAGCAGTTTTGTTTAGAACAACAAATTAAGCACTTTCAAGATTATATTACTGATAATGAAAAAGCATTACCTTTTTTGCAAAAAATACGCCATATTATATCTCCATTTTTATTGCGTATCGATCACAGCGATTTAACCAAACAAATTCTAAATTATATTACCTATGAACGTGAAAATATTTTATTTAATTATTCTAATTTACTTACCTTTTTAGCAGCAAAGAAAAACGTTTCTTGGCCCAAATTAATTGATTTTTGGGATACGCCAGAACTTGAAGAAAAATTAAAAAAACGATCAAAACATATTACTGAAGTACCTCAAGTACAATTTGCAGAATTAATATTGAGCTTTGCACTACAAGGACTTGTACTTGCAGGAGGCGAGCTTGGCATTCAATGGGTAGATGAAGCAGATAAAAAAATCTATGAACAATATAGTAAACAGCAACAAGAAATCGCTAACAGCTGGGATGTTTTTCAAAAAACATTACAACAACAACAAGAAAAAACAATAAAAAAAATTGAAGATTCTTTTTCTAAAGCACAAGAAAAATTGAATAATGAATATAAGCAAAGTAGTGCTCTTTTACAAGAAGAGTTGGTATATTTAAATCAGGCAATAAATCTTGATAAGCCCATGGATCGTTATTTAGAAGCATGGATTAATTGGGATCGTTACTTTGCTACTTCAAATATGCTTGCTCCAAATGCATCTTGTATTTGGCATAATATATTTAATGTTTTTAATAAAAGTGATTGGCAATTTGAGAGCGATACCCAAAGCTTTTGGCAAAATAGTCTCGTTTTAATGCCAAAGCCATTTTATTGGCAACAAGCAGCAAAAGAAAAAAATATTTTTACGAATGACCCGGCAACTCATAGTATTTTTACCGAATATGCAACAGGAAGTGGATCATATGATATCCAAATAGAATGCACTCTAATAAATTGTTCTTATCCATTCTTTGTTGGCATATTATTTAATCGCGGAAGATGGATTTCAGGAGATCCTGAACGCGTCTGGTGGTATCGCTTACTTGGCCTTTATGGTACCCAAGCAAAATCAGATGATAAAGCAACCCGAGAAATTGCATTGCGTTTTGGGCAACAAGATCTTATCTTTCCACCAAATCAAAAAGAAAAGATTACTGCACCATTTGAACAAATTAATACTGCATCAAAACCTGCTATTAATTTTAAATTAGGCGAACAAGCTATCAAAACACTCGAGCATGATCCAATTACTTTTATTTTTAACGTAACAAATCGACCAAATGATCTTACTATTAGCTTAGAAAAAAAAGAAATAAAAAATGATAAAGAAACAAGAACATTATTGCATAAAACTTCTTTAACAAATCTTGATTCATATATTTTTAAATTCCATGGTATTGGTTTTATGGCGATTGGTTGTCAGGCACAATTTAAAATAATCAAGCCAACGGCATTAATATTTTCAGGCCAACAAATAGATCAATTTAATAAAAAAATTAAATCAGAAATAACAAAGTAATGGGTGAATATGAAACGGATAAGTTTTTGGTTGCTATGCTTATCAGGTCTCTTAGGAGTAACATCTGTTTTTAGCAGACCAATTTTAGAGCAAACCGCTGCTGAGCTAACACCAGTACAAGCAGTTGCAGAAAAAAAAGATCGTCTTTCTGATGTTAAGACTATTGCTGATTCATTGTTTAATCCAGTTTTACCTACTGATCAATCACAGTCTAATCCATATCCCACTCAATCAATAAATGAAAAAGCAGTCAATGCAATATTTGGTGCACAAGGATTAAATGTTGACAATACTCTGTTAAGACATATTAAAAATTTTTATTTTTATCTTGAATATCTTATTAAAGTTGAATTAGGAACTCAAATTGCCACCTATGCCCAACAACAAAATATAGATGTATTTACACTTTTAGAAGAAAAATCATGGACCGATTTAATTAATAATGCAAAAAGTAAAGCTGGTGGATGGCAGCAACTACTCAAACAAGTACAAGAAATAACGCAACCAAATTATTCCTTAATTCAAGGGACTATTAATGCAGCAACTTGGCTTGAAGTAATAAAAACAGATTTTTGGAAAGCAATTCCCATTACTCCTGATATCATTGTTAACTCAAATTTTTGGCAAAAATTTCTTAAATATTTTATCACTAAGTCGTTTGAACAAGATGCTACTTTGCTCAACTCGATTTTTGATGTTGAGAAAAAAATTTTTATTTATATTCCTAACATCGAAGTTGCTTATTATAATGCCGACTTTACGCATCTAAGAAATTCATCAGAATTTTTTCGTCTTCACCTTGTTTTAACTGATATTGTACGGGATAGACAAATTCAACAATGTGCTGATTGGAAAACTTTTATTAATACCAAAACTAAAAGAACGGATCTAAAAAAAGTATATGAACAAACTGAAGAATTTAAAAAAACAAGTTTTTATTCTTTATTAAATATTGCTGATCAAAAATTTTCTACTTTTGTTGAACAAGCAATCGATAAAAATTTGAAAATTCCCAATACCACTTATGCTCGAGAGCCCATGGTACAAACAGAGATTACCTGCATTGCAATGCTCAAAAATATTGAAGCACAATTACATTATTTATTTGATTATCAACATTTAGAAAAAACAATAGATGTTCTTAAAAAAACTCAAAAGCCAGAACCATTTATTATTTTTTATCAAGCTGAAGATTACTTATATCTCTATGATTTGGCAACGGTACTTGAACGCTTTGAACAAATAGCACCAGAGGAATCACAACCTGGCTCAACTAAAATTGTAGCTGGTGGTCGAGGAGAGAATAAAATCATTGTACAAGATTTTGGTTCATGGCTTTCTGATAAATGGAGTGATATAAAAAAAGAAAGCAAACAAACATGGAAAGATGTAAAACGAACAGGCAAAGATATTGAAACTGGTGCAACCGATGTATGGCGTGGTATTAGAGATGAAGCAAAAGTAACCGTAAAAGGATTTGAGGCACTTGGTGCAATCGTATCTGGTCATCCAGCTGATGCACAAAAATTACTTCAAGATGCTGAAACTTTACAAAAAAAAGTTGCCCAAGAAATAAAAAAATCAGTAAAAGATGCACAAACAGTATTAGATGATACCGTAAAGGTAGCAAAAGATGCTACATCAATTGGAGCAGATGCAATAAGTTTATATATAGGAGCAGTTTTACGTGATCAAAAATTAGCTGATGATCTTGATAATGCAATAAAATCTGGTGCTGGCATGGTAATCAATTTATTTGCTGGCATGACAGCCCCTTTATTTGCACTCTCTGGTGCGGTTCTCTATCTTACCACCGATGCATTAGCAATTGCTGCACAAGTAGTTACCAATTCCATTATAGAAGTTGCACGGGGCCATTGGAGCCATCTTGGTAGTGAATTACTTGATGGCCTTGAAAATATGGTAGCTGATGTAGCATCCACACTCTGGAGTACTATTAGTTTTGTTGGTAAATATTTTGTTGCTGAATTAATGGATGCGGTAAAATTAGTCGGTTACATCACAAGCATGTTAACGAATATTGTTGTTGATGTTACGACTGGTTTTCTAAAAGGATTTGCGGCGATATTTGATTCTTTTGGTTGGGAAAGCGCCGAGCAAGCATTAAATCAAGCAAGCAAAGAAGTTGAAGCTCATCGTAGATTAATTTCTGCAACTATTACTACTGGATTATTAATTGGTGCAGTTGTGCTTACCGATGGTGCCGCCTTACCTTTACTTGCAATGACCGTAGGCCCTCAAGTATTCCAAGTAGCTGGTGGTTTTCAACAAGATGAACGTGCCAAACAATTAAAAATCGAACAAAAAGAATTTTTAGATCACTACAAAACTTTTGTAGATAATAATAAAATCATTTCAAAAACAGCACAGGAAACATGGTCAAGCGAACTTAATGAAAAATTTGAATCGCAAGTTATTAATGAAGAGCGAGAACTTGGTTTTTATCAAAACTTTTTAAGTAATTATTTTGAAAGTACCAAAGAACAAATGTCCTTTTATCTTGGAAGCAATTTAGCACCACAATTGCAATTAGATCCTACTTACAAAATACGATTTGCCGATATTGGTTCGTTATATGGATTTAAAACAGGTGATGGCGTTAATACCGGCGTACTTAATCTTAACCCTTCACAAGGATTCCCGTTATATAACAAAAGCAGGAATACCTATAGCCAAGAAATTGCCGTTTATCCAGCGCTCTCAATGCAACTAGAGAATAAAGAATATACTGCTGATGAAGTACGTAAGTTTTGGTTTAACCAAAAAGAGACAGTTGTTTTAGATCAGGAAACTAATGAAGTTGAAATTAGATGGCAAGCTATTTATGTATTAAATAGTTTTCATATCGGTCTTTATTTTGGTGGTGAAAGTATTGATATTTCACAAATAATCAAAACAAAAAAAGCTCCTATTGATCCTGGCTACTTGGCAAAAATGCTTGTTTACAAAAAAGAAAATAAAAATCAACCGATAAGCCTTGGTCTTTATGAGCATGAAGGAAAAGGATGGGTTGCAGAAAATATTAGCGGGCCCTCTTTTAATGTTGGTAATTGGTATCGTATGAAAATGCAATTAAATAATACACAATTAAAATTGAAAGTTTGGCAAGAAGGAAATGATGAGCCTGATTGGCAAACTTTCAATGTTGCAAAAACAACTCAAAAAACTGTTGGTATTATCTCTTCTGGAGCTTCTATTCAATATCAAATTCTTAATCCAAAAGTTCCAATTGATGCAATTCCGCAATTGCGTCAACCAATAACTTGGTCAACTGAACAAGAACGCGCAATTCAAGCGCGAAAAATCTTAGAACAAAAAATCAATCCAATAATTGGTACATTTAATTTACAAGCAACCGATAAAATACAAATTTTAAAGGGACAATTTATTTATACTACTAGAGCAACTAATCTTAAAGATGATCAAAATAATAGTATTGATGATTATGTTATTCTAGGCACTCAATCAGGATCTGGACAAACATTGCGTATTGAAAATCAAGGTATATCGCCACGAGCAGAACTTAAAACTGCTCAAAATGTTATGATTCAAAATTATGAAGGAACAGTAGTCATTAGCTTAGTTACTGGAGATGTATTTGATAGAAATAGCAACAAAATAACAACCGTAACCGTACCTACCGCCTTACCTAATTTTTTACAAACACATGGTCCTTTAACAAATGCACTTACCAAAAAATTAATGAGTTTAAACAAAGAATATCAAACGGCGTTACTTGAAAAAGTTCACTTTGGCCCAATCAATCTTAAGGCTACCAGTATTGAAGATATTCAAAAAGGACAATTTATTTACCAAGCCGCTTCGCCTGAATCAGAATTGCGTGATATCGAAAGAAACCCAATTAAAAATGAACAAGGAAAATCAGTATATGATTACTTTTTAATGATTGATTCTGATGGATTACTTGGCTCAGTTTATTCTACAGCTATTGGGCAAATACAAAGTCTGATTACCGGAAATGTCTATAATCGAAATGGTTCCATCGTTGAATCTGGCTATCCAGTTGGTACTGAAGCGCTCAATGAATATGCAAGCGAAATCGGTAAAATCAGAACCGAATTATATAATAAAATTAATACTGCTGCACAGTTATATGCCAAAATAAAACAGAAAGCAATAACAGCTGCCAAACCATTAAAACCTATTCGGTCAATAAAACCTGATGAGGTTAGTCAGCCAAGCGGTGCCCATACGGCTAACCAAACTGAATCACCACCCTCAATGCCTATTGATCCTGCACAAGAAAGCTTAGAACAGAGAACAACTGAGGCTAGCGAAGGACAATTCGGCTGGGGAGGATAATTAATATTTTTACAAATTGCGTTTAATTTGTTAGAATTATATCTATAAATTAATATTTCTTACTAGGTATGATTGCTATGAATGATATCAAAATAAATAAAGATAATTTCCCCAGTTTGCCGGGAGTATACCTATTTAAAAATAGGGATAGTGAGATTATTTACGTTGGTAAAGCAAAAATACTAAAAAAACGTATCCAATCATACTTTTTAAATAAAGAAAAAGACTGGAAAATTAAATCATTGATTGATGAGCATGATTACATTGATTATATAGTAACTAAAACTGAGCCAGAAGCATTATTGCTCGAAGCACAGTTGATAAAAGATAATCAGCCAAAATTCAATGTTTTACTTAAAAGTGGTCAACCTTTTGTTTATTTATTATTTACTAAGGCGCCAGCCCCAAAGCTAGAACTTGTGCGTAATAAATCAAAAAAAGGCACTTATTTTGGCCCTTTTTTACATAAAAAACAAGCGCGTAGTGTATATGATTATTTATTAAGAACATTTCGACTAGAATGGTGTACCAGTAAAATAAAAGAAGGTTGTTTAAAATATCATATTGATTTATGTGTTGGTAATTGCCGCGAAGATTTTAATAAAGATGATTATTTATTTAGGATCGATTTAACTATTAATATCTTAAAAAATAATTATAGCAAATCATTAAACCAGCTTAAGGAACGAATTAAAGAACATAATAAAGGACTAGAATTTGAAAAAGCAAAAAATTTATCAGAATACTTACATAATTTAGATACTATTTTTGCTACTCTTAAAACAAAATTTTCAGAAAAACGGTATGAAAACGATGTATTTTTGGCAACATCACCTATTCATACAAGAAAATTACCAGATATTGCTCTAGCAAAAAAATTACAAGATTTTATCCAATCATCAAAACCTATTATTACTATTGATTGTTTTGATATATCTCATTTTCAAAGCAATTTTATTGTTGGTTCTTGTATACGATTTTCTCATGGCATACCAGATAAAAATAATTTCAGACGATTCAAGATTAAAACTCTAACACAACAAAATGATTATGCTGCTTTACAAGAAATAGTAAGCCGCCGTTATAAAAATGAAACTGACTTGCCAGATTTAATTGTCATTGATGGTGGCAAAGGCCAGCTCAATGCTATAAAACAAATAATAAATACAACACATGTTATTAGCTTAGCAAAAAAAGAAGAACGTCTCTTTATAGATCGATTTCCTCATGGTATTTTACTAGATATTAATACTGAACTCGGAAAATTATTTATAGCTTTACGTGATTATGCACACCATTTTGCAATCAGTTATCATCGTGTTCGAAGAAAAAAAGAATTAGAGGGGCAACAATAATGAATACTGAATTATTTACTACCTCAAGCCAAGAACTTTTAAATAAAAGTATTGGTATTGCTATCGCACAAAAAAATCCCACTTTGTTACCGCTGCATACTTTAGCAGCAGGTCTTGAAGATGAATTTTGTTTATCTTTTTTTAATGTACTTAATATACCGGTTGCTGCTTTACGTACTATCATTGAAAATGAATTACAAAAATTGCCGCACGTTGAAGGTGGTAGAGTTTCTGCTGATTATGCTATGCAAAATTTTTTAGAACAATTAAAAAAACAAGCAGAAGCGCTTAATGATGAATATATTAGTCTTGAGCATTTTGTACTTGGATGGGCAACTACGCAAGAACTTCCACAATCAATTCAAGAATTTCTTAAAGAACATCAATTTACTAAATCAGCAATACTTGCCCATATGCAAAAAATTCGCAAGGGAAAAACCGTGAAAGATAAATCTGCAGAAAAAAAATATCAAGTACTCGAAAAATATTGCCAAGATATTACTGCAATGGCTGCAGCTGGAAAACTGGATCCGGTTATTGGAAGACATGAAGAAATTAGAAGAGTAGTTCAAATTCTTTCTCGACGTACCAAAAACAATCCCGTTTTAGTTGGCCCTCCAGGTGTTGGTAAAACCGCTATTGTAGAAGGTATTGCTCAAAGAATTATTAATAATGATGTTCCAGAAAGCTTACGAAATAAAAAAATCTTTTCACTCGACCTTGGCTTATTACTTGCAGGAACTAAATACCAAGGTGAATTTGAAGAACGGCTAAAAGCTATATTAAAGGAAATTGAAGAAGATCAAGACGAGGTTATTCTCTTCATTGATGAACTACATATGCTTGTAGGCGCTGGTGCTGCTGGTGGTGGCATGGATGCTTCGAATTTAATGAAGCCAGCATTAGCTCGAGGCACATTACATTGTATTGGTGCTACAACGCTACAAGAATATAAAAAATATGTAGAAAAGGATGCTGCTCTTGAGCGTCGTTTCCAAAAAGTATTAGTCGAAGAACCTTCAATTGAAGATGCTCTTTCAATTTTACGAGGATTAAAAGAACGGTATGAGTTACATCATGGCATTCATATTAAAGATCAAGCACTGGTTGATGCCGTATTTCTTTCTTCTAAACATATTCCTGATCGTTTCTTGCCAGATAAAGCTATTGATCTTATTGATGAAGCAGCAGCAAGCGTACGTATGTCTATTGATTCACAGCCAGCAGAAATAGATCAATTAGAACGTAAAATACGGCAATTAGAGATAGAAAAAGTTGCCCTACAAAAAGAAAAAGATGAAGCTTCGCAAAAAAGGCTTACTGAGCTTGAAAAAGAACTTATTGAATTAAAAGAAAAACATCAAACGCTATTGAATCAGTGGAAAGCAGAAAAAAAACCACTCGAAAAAATTCAGACGCTTAAAGAAAAAATTGAACAAGCAAATCATGAGTTTCAGCAAGCTGAACGAGAAGGTGATTATGCAAAAGCGTCAGAAATTAAATATGGAAAATTAGTAAAATTAGAACAAGAACTTGGTAAAGAACAAGAAAAAATTAAAAAATTAAAAACGCACCTCATCAAAGAAGAAGTTGATGAAAATGATATCGCACGCATCCTTTCGCGCTGGACAGGAATTCCTGTAGAAAAATTACAAACCTCCGAAAAAGAAAAAATTCTTAATATTGAAAGTACTCTTAAAAAAAGAGTTATCGGGCAAGATGAAGCAATTGAAAAAATCGCACACGCTATTCAAGTGCATCGTGCTGGCCTTACCGATCCAAATAGGCCTATTGGTTCATTTTTATTTTTGGGACCAACTGGTGTAGGTAAAACAGAAGTCGCCAAAACATTAGCTGATTTTTTATTTAATGATCCAAAACGACTAATTCGTATTGATATGTCAGAATACATGGAACGGCATGCCGTTGCTCGATTAATTGGCGCTCCTCCTGGTTATGTTGGCTTTGAAGAAGGAGGACAATTAACCGAACAAATCCGCCAACATCCTTATAGTGTCATTTTATTTGATGAAATTGAGAAAGCGCATCCAGAAGTTTTCAATATTTTTTTACAAATTTTAGATGAAGGACATTTAACTGACGGTCAAGGACGTACTGTTTCATTTAAAAATTGTATTATTATTATGACATCAAATATTGGCTCAACTATTATCTTAGAATCAAAAGAATTAACTGATAAGGTAAAAGAAGATGTTGAAAAATTATTATATAAAAACTTCAGGCCGGAATTTTTAAATCGCATTGATGCTGTTGTATTCTTTAGAAGATTAACTGAAAAAGACGTTGAAAAAATTGCGCAAATTCAATTAAATCAATTACAAAAACGGCTACAAGAACAACATATTACTTTATCATTTGATGAAAAGATAATAAAAAATATAGCACAAAAAGGATATGAGCCAGAATTTGGTGCACGCCCACTAAAACGAGCGGTTCACCAATATATTACTGTACCAATTTCACAATATTTATTAAAAAATTCAGAAGTGAAAGAAATTAAGCTAACAATTAAAAATAATAATATTGAAGTTAAATAAGCAGGCCTTTGGTGTTTTTTATCTCAAAGGCCCATTAATTTTGATTAGAATTGAGCTTTTTTTCCAAATATTTCTTCATCTGATCGTCGTTTTCGTAATTCATTTTTAAGAAATTCTAATGTTTGAATAACTTCTTTTTGTTTTGCAGTATATAGAGAAGGACCAAAGCCACCCCTGCCATAAGCCTGATCTTCCTCTTGTATATTCATAAATTCTTTTATCTCTTTTACTAATTGATTTAATTTTTCTTCAAAATTTTTTGGTTTTACTATGATTGGCCCACGTCCAAATGGGGATTCTTCTTGCTCAAATCCTCCGTATTCTGTGCCTGGTTTCTTATACAATGAAAATACAGATTGAGAAGTTGCTAATCCAAAAAACACTAAAAATAGAACTCTTATATTTTTTTTATTCATGATTTCTCCCTATTTTTATACATGATTCTTTATTATCAAAGTATCAAATTTAATTCAAAACTGTCAATAATCAAGGCTTTTTTAGATTTATATGCATAAATATTGATTTATATAAAAATACAGTTTATTTTCAATTTTACTGGTATGCTAATATCGATAGTTAAAAAAGCTCATTATTTTTCAAGGAGAAATAACATGAAAGTTATAAACAAAAAAAAACTTATATTTGCGGCATTATTAATTAATCTATTTAATCTATCGCATCTTTATGCAGATAATTGGTTTACAAATATTTGCGGCTGGGTTGTTAATTCAATAAAAGAAGAAATTAAAGAAAGTAAACTAAAAAAGAATATTAAAAAAGATATTGATTATCTTTTAGCAACAACAAGCCAATCTCGTGATTTGCAAAAAAAGCTTGCAGAAAAAACGGATAAAATGGCAACAGTTATTGCGCTACAATTAAAAGAAAAAAAACATTTTTCTACTGGAGAATTTGAGCAATATAAAAAGGAACTTGTTTATGCTTCCACTTTACAACTAGTTGTGGATGAAGTAAAAAAACAAGCACAAAAAGATATTGAACGTATTAGAGAAAACCCACCAATTAATCCAATTCTTGTAAAAAAGCTTTCATCAAAAGAAGTAATGCAAGCAACTGCTAATCTTATTATTAAAGAAGCGCAAGCAGCAATCAAAAATAAAGAATATGGTGCTTTAAAAGATTTTATTGGTGAATCTTTAGAAAAGAAAGTTCAATTTAAAATAGAAAAGCAGTTTGGTATTCATGATTCTCAAGCAGCATCAATAAATTATCAAGCAACCTCATATAATCCAAAACCATCCGCTCCACCTTCTGCTGGTTCTTCTTATGAAATTTATGAGATTTACCCCAATCTTCAAGATCTTTCACGCAATAAAAATTTCCATGCACGCAGAGAGCGTGGTCAACTATATCGTGAATCTGAATGTTGTATTTGTATGGAATCATTTATGAAATTAGGTAAGCGAGTTACGCTTTATTGTGGCCACTCAATATGTCCAACTTGTTTATTTGGCATGATGTATATTACTGAAAAGAAAAACTGTCCTTTATGTAGAGATACTATAAAAACTGATGAATTTTCTGTGAGCCATTTACGTCCCCATGTAAATGTTCAACAATTAAAAGAAAATCTTCCAACTTTTCATAATAAAATTAATCAATTTTTTAGAAATTAAAATATAAAAAAAGGCCAAGCAATTACTTGGCCTTAACAAAATTAATTCAATAAAATAAATTATAATGATTCCATATAAGTGTATATTCTTGCTTGAAGATCTTTCGGAAATTCTTTGATTTGCTCATCACTTAGTAGGCTTTTTTTATATGCATTTATTTGCGAAGTTACATTATGTTTAGATTTTGCTTTTTGAAGCAATTCGGCAAAACCAATAAGCCCACATAAAATATCATGCGCCCATTTATAAGTAACATGCTCCGCAATACTACTATCAATTTTTCGAGTTAAATTTTTTGGTATAGCATAAGCAAAAAGTTCTGGATTTTGATCATTAGGCTGCTCCAAATCACTTTGCCCTAAATGATAATTATAAGTATTGAAAAGACCATTACCTTTAATATCCCATAAAATTGCTTCTTTAATAACTTTATAAGTTTCCTCAATTGTTTGAGGAGAAATTAATGGAAACACTTGAATATTTTCACGTAAAGTTATCCAATTATCGCCGCGATCTTCTTGTATGACAACTGTATTTTCATCACAAGCATAAGATTTAAAATCACTGCGTCCAGGAATTTGCGCAAGATAGGTTTTTGGTACATAAAAATTTTTAATTTTTTCTTTTTCTATTACTTCATGGCATTTCAATGCGCCAAGTGCACGGCTTATCGTTTGAAATGTAGCCATTTTTTTATCTACGTTGGGATCTAATTGGCCATCCCAAGGCTTGCCATTGAAAGAAAGTAAGTTATGTTTTTTATGAATTGGGCCCGATAATTGAGCAAAATATTTTTTTCCATCAATTTCTTCCGGCAATGCAATCATATAACTAGCTTGCTGTGGAATGCTTATTTTTTGTGCATTAATAGTCAATTCTCGTTTTTTAAAATTAATACTATTAATTCCTAGTATGTAAGAACTTCCTATTAATTCTTTTACAATTTGATCTTGAGACATAGAAATATTTTGAGATTGACGTGCTAAAACTTTTAACATACCGTGATTTTCAGAAGTCCATTTTGTTATTGTAGTATCTATTTTCTTGGGTATTTGAGGAACTAATTTAGAGATATTCTCTGGAGTAATCAGTTGCCCTTTATAACTATGGGCATCTTCTAGCCCCATTGGTATCTCAAATGTATTTTCCATAGCACATAAAAAACCACCGAAAATAGCAGTAAGGTATAATAAACCTATTTTTTTCATAAAAACTCCTTTGTATGTTGAAAAATTAGACTCAATAGATTATCGTTTTTTTATTTCAATTTGTCAAGCGCATTGCTCATTTATTGTAAATATTGTATCGAAGGCTAACATAATTTAAACTTCTAACTAAACTATTAAAAAAGCAAAGTAAAAAATATGAAAAAACAATTTTCTGTTGTTTGTAATTGGAAAATGTATTTCCCACTAAATACCTCTATCGAATGGATTATAAAACATTTTTCAGAACTAATTGATCTGCAGAGTAAAACCAATCAATTATTAATTATTTGCCCTTCATTTGATGCGCTATATCCTATAGCACAACACATAAAAAATTCACCTATTAGGTTGGGCGCACAAAATTGTTCTACACATGATTCAGGGGCTTATACTGGTGAAGTTTCTGCCAAATCTCTTGCACAAATTGGCTGTAATTTTTGCATTATTGGACACAGCGAAAGAAGGCAATATTTTAAAGAAACTAATGAAGAAATCACTCAAAAAATATCCCGTCTTTTTTCACAAGCAATAACTCCTATTTTATGTATTGGCGAAACTAAGAATGAATATGAAAATAAAGCCACCCAGCAGGTCTTAGATCAACAATTATCAAAAATTCCATTAATTTTAAAAGAAAATGACCAATCGCTGTATATAGCATATGAGCCTATCTGGGCTATAGGTACCGGAAAAATAGCTAATATAAGCTATTTAACAACTATTTTCGACTATTTACAACAAAAAATTAGCCAATATCCTAATAAAAAAAATATTAGACTTTTATATGGCGGGAGTATAAAAGGAGAAAGCACCTCAAGTCTCCTAAAAATATCAAATCTAAATGGATTTCTGATAGGAAACGCAAGTACCGATTTTCAAGAGCTTAAAAAAATAGTATTATCTATAGTATAAGAGTAAATTTATTGAAAAATATGAAAACAATCGAGGTAATCATGATTTTATTTAACTTATTAACGGCACTTTTTATTATAATAACTGTTCTCCTTATTCCGTTGATTCTTGTTCAAAAAGGCAAAGGTAGCATGGGACTTGGTACTATGGGAGGCGGCGCTCAAATGATCTTTGGTGGCTCCGGAGGTCAAGATCTTTTTCAAAAAATAACATGGATTTTTGGTGCTATTTTTATGTTTGGCTCATTAGCTCTTTCTTTAATGAAAACACAGGAATACCGCAGTGCTCGTTATTTAAATAGCTATAAACAGACTACACAAATTCCTCAGCAATAAACCAAAAGAAAACTAAATAAAAATAGCATCTGAGCTTAATCAATGATCGTATCAATTATTGACTGTATTGGGATTAATAGTATTTCATTATGCAGTACAGTAGGTCTATTTTTTATCTTTTTAATACGAACAATCGAAGCCCTTTTTACTAAGAAACTCAATTGGCAAAGATTGCTACATCAAATGGAATGTATTGGCGTTAACTCTTTAGCTATTGTTATTTTAACGGGATCTTTTGCGGGCGCAGTACTTGCTTTTCAAAGTTATATAGGTTTTAAGCGATTTGGCGGAGAAGAATTTATTGGCCCTGTTGTTGCATTAACTATGATGCGCGAACTTGGCCCGGTACTTACTGGGCTCATGGTTGCTGGCAGATCTGGTTCAGCAATGGCAGCTGAAATTGGGACCATGTGCATCACTGAACAAATCGATGCGCTCCGTACCTTGTATATAAATATTTGGCAATATCTTATGGTCCCTCGCATATTAGCAAGTACTATTATTTTACCTTTTTTAAGCCTTTTTGCTATGATATGTGGTACTATTGGCGGATATATTATTGCCGTGTATGTTTTACATCTAAATGGAGAAGAATATATTTCTGGTATAAAAAGATATATTGAGCTAGCTGATGTTATTAATGGATTATTAAAATCAGCAATTTTTGGTTTAATTTTTTCATGGGTTGGTTGCTATCAGGGTTATGCTACTCAGGGTGGTGCTCGTGGAGTTGGTATATCTACTACTCAAGCAGTCGTTATTGGATCAATAATGATTCTTATCGCAAATTATTTTTTAACTGCACTGCTATTCGAATAAAAATTTAATGATTGAATTAATTGATTTAAAAAAGCAATTTAATAATAAATGGATTAGCAACGGAGTTAATCTAAAAATTCCTGAAAATCAGATGACCGTAATTATAGGTAAGTCAGGAGAAGGTAAATCAGTATTACTTAAACAAATAATTGGTCTTGTGCCCCCTACTTCTGGAAAAATAATTATTGAAGGTAAAGATACCGTTCAGATGAATAAATCACAACGCGTAAACATATTTAAAAAATTTGGTTATGTTTTTCAATTTGCAGCATTACTTGATTCATTAAATGTATTTGAAAATATAGGGCTCCAACTTCTGGAAGATATAATACCTAAAAATAAAATACTGGAAATTGTAAAAGAAAAGTTAAAACTTGTTAATTTGCCTTCTGATATTTTATGGAAATATCCATCAGAATTATCAGGTGGCATGCGTAAGCGAGTTGGACTTGCGCGCACTTTAATAACTCAACCACAAACTATCCTGTATGATGAACCAACTACAGGACTTGATCCAATAACAGTGCGAATAATCCATGAACTTATGTATGATATGCAAAAACGATTCAAAATTACTTCTATTGTTGTTTCTCATGATATAGAAATATTTAAATATGCTGATAATGTCGCATTATTACACGAGGGGAAAATACGGTATTTTGGTAATGCAAAAACTATTTGGCAATCTGATAATCCATATGTTTATCAATTTATTCGAGGGCTTTCTGAAGGCCCCATGCAAACTGAAATAGTATCAAAATCAAATTGATTTTAGTTTAATTTAATATATTCACTGATAGATTTTACTTTTCGTATTGTAAGAAAAACAAAAGATTGTTACAATAAATTCTACATTTTCTCCTTTTGTGCTTATAGAAAAATATAATAAGGCAAGACTATGACAATTGAATCTTTCAATGAAGAATTACTCGATCAAATAAAAAATGAAAGTATACGATTTCAATTTTTAAAAGATGAAATCGCTCAAGTTATTGTTGGTAATGACAATATAATTCATTTTATTATTGTCGCTCTTTTATGTAATGGTCACATTTTGCTCGAAGGAGTACCTGGTGTCGCAAAGACCACCACTATAAAAGCTATCACAAATGCTTTAGGATTATTATTTAAACGTATTCAATTTACTCCTGATTTATTACCAGCTGATCTTATTGGTACTTTAATTTACAATCCAAAAACACAGGAATTTGAAACAAAAAAAGGCCCTATCTTTGCTAATCTCGTTTTAGCTGATGAAATTAATAGGACGCCAGCAAAAGTGCAGGCTGCTTTATTAGAAGCTATGGAAGAACAGCAAATTACTATTGGCTCAACTACTTACCAACTTGAAGCACCCTTTTTTGTTTTAGCAACACAAAACCCGATAGAACAAGAAGGTACTTATCGATTACCGGAAGCACAAATTGATCGTTTTATGTTTAAATTAATTGTTGGTTATTTAAATCCAGAACAAGAAAAAGAAATTTTACATAAAACAAATAACTCAAATAATATTAATAAAATATTAGAAAAAGAATCATTGTTTACTGCACAAAAAATAGTAAAGCAAATTTACGTTGATCAAAAAATTATTGATTATCTAATACAAATCGTTTTTGCCACTAGAATTCCTAATCAATATAATTTAAGTCGTCTTAAGCCATATATTGAATACGGAGTTTCTCCCAGAGCAACACTTGCATTATATCGAGCAGCACAAGCACATGCTTTTTTGAAAAAACGACACTTTGTTACTCCTGACGATATTAAAGCGGTATCGCCAGCAATTTTAAGACATAGAATTTCTTTAACGTATGAAGCTGATGCAGATAATGTAACAGTCGACAATATTATACAAGAGGTATTATCGACTATATCAACACCGTAATAGTTAAAAATAATGAAAGCATAGTGCAACTCTAATCATCAGAGAAAATTCCGCTTGACAAAATTTAATACTGAAGGGTATTGTGTGAAATTAATGACTAAAAAAGGAATATTCATGAAACATCCTTTTTGGCTCGCCAATAGTACCCTGTTAATTTTATTGATTTTTATTATTTTTTTTATTGTCTTTTCACGGCCAACTATACCGCCACGTATATCTTTTGAGCCAACCGAAGTAAGACCGCCAAAAAAAGAAATCAGTAAAATTGATGTAAGTAAAATTTATACCAATGATCTTTTTAATACGTACAAACAACCATTGGTTCCTCCTAAAGAACCTGATTTAATAAAACCAATGCCACAGCCTCCTAGCCCTAAGTTTCCAACTATGCCTATAGCGGCTCCACCAAAGTTTTTAGAACCACTCAAAATTAATTTGAGAGGAATTATAGTTGCTACTAATGAACATATGAACATCGCTATCATAGAAGATGTTAAAGAAAAGAAAGCAAAAAATTATAAAGTTGGTGAAACAATTGAAGATGGCCAATTAATTAGAATTTTAAAAAACAAAATTATTTTAATACGATCAAATGGCCAACAAGAAACACTATATGTTAGTAAACATGATGCGCAAATAGAACAGTTACTAATGCCACAAGATAACTGGGGTTCTATTATAAAAAAAATTAGTGCAAATCAATTTGAAATAAATAAAGACTTATTTATTGAACGAGTAAGAACGCTCGCGCAAATCATTGATATGCTTAATCTTACTACTGTTTACAGTCAAGGGAAAAGTATAGGCTGCCGTATTGGAAAGTTAGAAAAGAATTCCCTCGGCCAAGCATTAGGTTTAATGCAAGGGGATATAATTCAAAAAATTAATGATATCCCGGCAACGAATACACCTTCAAGATTTGAAATTTATAAAATTATTCTCAAATTAAATCATAATGATACTATTGTTGTAGAATTATTGCGCAAGAATATGCCTATTACCATGCGATATACTCTTAAAAAAATACAAACAGAACAGGCATCGGTAAAGCTACCAGATAAAGAAGTAATAAGTTTAATAGATGAAAAAAATCAAAAACAAGTTGAAGAAGAAAAAAGAAAAATAAAAACTGAACAGCAACGTTTTGCACCAACAGTAAGAGAATTAGAAAAAAAAGAAAAACAAGATATGCTCAAAATGAGTCAACGCACTGTGTCAAATAGAAGACACGGCCGTGGTATTTTGTCAAGCAATATAGAACAACCATAGAACAAGTGAAAATAGATGAAAACAAAGGGTAATTTTTTTATATTTCTTGTATGCATGTTTTCCCTAATTTGGGAATTCCCTTTATATTCAAGGCAATATAAAAGAAAAAAGCAAGCAATACAAAATACAGAAAATAATATCTCTGCCAATAACGATGATGATTTCAAAATTAAATTTGCTCATATGGAACATAATCCCATGCAAGATATTATATGCAAGCCATGCCTATCGCCTTATCCTTTAACCGCTACCGATGACCCTAATAATTTAATTGAAGTAAATTTAGAAAATACCGATTTAGCAAATTTATTAAATTGGATATCAGATACATTTGAGGTTAATTTTTTAACTGATGATGCCATTCAACCATTGCCCACTGGTGGTAAAACAGTAGCAGGCAATAAAATTACTTTTAAAACACATAAACCACTTACCAAAAAACAAGTATGGAATCTTTTTCTTACTTTTTTAGATTTTTTTGGATTTGGTCTTGTTGAAGGAACTATTCCAAATCTTTATAAAGTAAGACCGACGGCAATAAATGCTCCAGGATCAGTAAATCGTTCACCCTTAGATTCATATATTAATATACATTGGGAAGATTTGCCTGATAATGATACGCACATTCGTTATATATATTTTGTTCGTAATACAACACTTGCCACTATTCAAGGAATCGTTGATGCCTTCAGAAGTACTACTGCAACTTTAAAGCCCTTACAAGATCTTAATGCATTTGTGCTTACCGATAAAGCATCAAATATCCGTTCCTTAATGCAAATTGTTACTGAATTAGATTCCATTGCCTCACCAGAAGCAATGTCAGTTCTCAAGCTAAAAAATGCCGATGCTGAAGATGTAGTAAAGCTTTACAATAATTTAACTAAATTTGAAGATCCTCGTGGCCTTGCTGCTCGAATTTTAGGGCCTAAAAAAACATCCCCTAGTGTATATTTTCCAGAAACAACTCGATTAATTGCAGAACGAAGAAATAATATATTGATTATTCTTGGCGATATAGAAAGCATTAAAAAAGTTGAAGAATTTATTATTAATCATATTGATGTTGAATTAAAAGTTCCTTATTCTCCGCTCTATGTTTATGAATTGCAATATGCAAGTGCTGGTGATATAGCAAGCATATTAACTGATGTTACTCGATTCGCTCAAGGCACTGCAGCTGCCCAAACAGGCGGTGTTCGTGAAGGTGATAAATATTTACAGCCTATGACTTTTAAAGCAGAGCCCTCTGGCAATAGATTATTAATTAAAGCAGAAAAAGAAGATTATCTAAAAGTACGTGATATTATTAAACAATTAGATGTTAGACAACCACAAATAGCTATTGAAGTATTAATTGTAAATGTTATTTCTGCTGATAACAAAGAAATCGGTGTTCAAATCAGAAATAAAAATTCTAATACTATAAACGGTAGTCTTGATTTTCAAACATCTGGTTTTCCATTAGCTGGAGGTAACCGTGCAGCCCCTGTTATCAACCCAACAACTGGCAGTATCATGGCTGATTTGATTCAACTTGCACGAAATCAAACACCTGGCGCTACATTAATTTCAATTTCTAATGCCGCATCTGGTGTATGGGCAATTTTCAAATTATTACAAAACCACGCACATACCAATCTGATATCTAATCCATTCTTGATAACTACGAATAAGTATCAATCTGAAGTTTCCATTGGTGAAACCAGACGTGTAATGACCGGTATTGTTAAAGGTGCTACTGATACTCCGGTATTCGATGATGTTACCGCAAACTTAACGCTTCGCATTACGCCGCAAATAAATACTATTGGTATGATTAATCTAGAGATTAGTATTTCTATTGATAACTTCATTGATACTGCCGATCCAACAAGCGCAAATAGAAATACAAAAACAGTTGTAACTAACGCCAATGTTGGCAATCAGCAGGTACTTGCACTCGGAGGACTTTTAGAAACAGTGCAAAATGAAAGCTTATCAAAAGTACCAATTTTGGGAGATATTCCACTCGTTGGTTGGTTTTTCAAAAATAGAGTTAAAGTTAAAAGAAAAGATAATTTGTTAATATTTATTTCACCAAGAATTGTAGAACCCCGTCTTGCCGGTGGTATCAATCAATATACTAAAGACAAAGCAACAAGCGCTAAAGAAAGTTTATGTGGTTTACGTCATCCAGCAGAAATGCGAGATCCTATTCATAAATGGTTCTTTAACGATGTTATTAATGAAAACACGGAATATGTTGACAATTTCTTGGCAAAACAAAATCCAGAACAATGTATTGATATCCCTGAATCATTATATTGCCAAGAACCTTGCTTGGAAGTATCAAATTGTTGTATTGCGCAAAATGATGAATATGATAACCAATCAACTACAATAGCATTGGAGAATAGTAAACCAAAAAGCAAAAAAAGGTCTATTACCGAACTCGTACCACTTAACAATCAAGAGGTGGTTACATGATTATTGATATTTTTGTACCAGAAAAATTTGGCACTTATTATGTAATTCCTAAGCGAATATTAGGATTTGATCTTTCAAAAACATATGTATATGCTTCTCAACTTTATCTTTCTGGTCAAGAAATTATCTTAGAAAAATTTTATCAGGAGCAATTAGATACCAACCTTACTCGTCCTTATAGTGAACGGGTAAGTGAAGCTATAAAAAAAATAATTGATAAAACTGGCAATTATGATGTTATTAAAACATCTTTATCAAGTTCAGTTGTTATGTTTAAAGAATTACAGCTTCCTTTTAGCAATCCAGAAAAAATCGCTTTAATTATTAATTATGAAGTAGAATCATATCTACCTTTTCCTATTGATACTGCAATTATTGATTTTATCATTACTGAATCTAATGAATCGGAAAATACTGCCGTTGTTATGGTTGCTGCTGTGCAAAAACAATATATTGCCGAGCATTTAAGTTATTTTGAAAGCGCTGGTCTTAATCCTAACAAAGTTACCGTTGATCTTTTTGATTTATATGCACTGTACAAAGAAATTCCATCCTATACTCAAAAAAATGAAACGGTTGCATTAATTGATATAGAATTTAATGTTACGCGAATCGCTTTTATAGCAAAAGGGCAACTTAAATCGATTAGAACATTGCCTAAAGGCATTGTCTCTATCACTAAAAATATCGCTCAATTGCAGGAAATCTCAAATGCACAAGCCTTAGAAGACATTATACGTTTTGGCGTTGAAAGATATGATAGCCCTGATTTTGAAAAATCTATCAAAGAAGCATTTAATAATTATTTTAAAGACATAAAATTTACCTTGCAATCATTTTTAACTCAGGCTTCCTCAGATCAAAAATTTGATCGAATCTTATTGCTGGGCAAAGGAGCAGAAATTAATAAAATTGATAATTTTATATCAAAATCCCTTGATATTCAATGCAATTTATTTGATGGAAATGCGTTAATCAAAATCCCATCAGTAATTTTAAAAAATAGTACTAGAATTCCAAGATCAAATATAATGAGTTTAAGTACCGCTTATCCAAGTACAATAACTGAACATTTTAATTTATTAAAAGAAGAATTTGCACCATCAAAAGCATATGAGTTTAATAAAAAATTCTTGACAGCAATTACTCTTTTATCCTTTATCTTTTTAGCTTTATTTACACATAATTATTTACAACAAAGAAAACTAAAAAAAACAATATCTACTATGGAAAGAGAAGTAATAAGCACCTTAAACCAACAAGATCTTTCTGAAGAAAAAAACTTAAGTAAAGCAATTGAGGAAGCAGAAGATAAGGTAGCAAAAGAAGAAGAACTTTGGTTCGCTTTTTCACGTCAGAGAAGATTTTCTTTTTTGAAAACATTACAAGATTTAAGTATGGCAATTGATCGAAAAAGTACAGGCTTAGATTTAAAAAAGTTAATTATAACACCTAATGAGCTTACTTTTGAAGGCGAAGTAAGAGGTTTTGAAGAATTGAAAGTATTAGAACGAGAATTACGAGAATCAAATCTTTTCCAGACTGTACCAACCCTACAAGAATTAAAGTTTAGTGAAAAATTACTTCTCAAGAAAAATGGAGAAGAATCATAATGATAGTACTTGATCAAATTCGTCAATTTATTCTTAATCTTGATTCTAAGCAGTTTCAACGATATCTTATTATAATTTTAAGTATTATACTTTGTTTAATAGGTATTGTTATTTATCGTTATTATAGTTCAATTTCTTTTTATAAAAAACGCATTTATCAGATTAATCAACAACGCCGAACCGTAAAAGAAATTTTAGAGCGATTTGAAATAGTAAAAAAACAACAAACGGAAGTAAATACACTTCTTGAAAAAGACAGAGACTTTAAAATTGCTGGCTATTTTAATAATGTAATAAATAAGCTAGGGATTTCTCAAAATAAAACGAGAGAGCCTGAAACTTCTTCCGAAGAACTTGATAATGGATACACTGAAATAAAATTATTTGCAAGTTTTTCTAATATGAATATGCAAAGATTAACAGAATTATTGGATACACTTGAACAAAATGAACGAATTTACACCAAAGAAATTGAAGTATACAAGCCTGATCAAGAAGCAACTATAAATATTAATATTCTTATAGCTACGCTTGAACCTAAAACTGAATTAGAATTGACGGAGTAAAGAACTCTATGAAAAAAAATATCTTATTGTTTCTCTTTTTGTTTATTTTTAATTTTTCTTTCGGTCAAGAAGAAATAAAAAAAGAAAATGAACAATCATTAAAAATTAACACTAATCATAGAAAAAAATTTCTTTTTAATTTTACAGACAAACCTTTAGTTGAACTTATTAATGAATTAGCAGCAGAAAAAAAGGTAAATATTGTTTTGCCTCAAGGTGCTCTTGCTATTCAGCCAACTACAAAAGTGACCATGCATTTTCAAAATCCAATGAATATGAAAGATGCTTGGAAACAATTGATGGCCATTCTAGAGCTTGCAGGCTATACTATCGAGCCAGCGGCCAATATGCTGCATGTAAAAAAAATTGATCAAAATATAAACCGAGAACCACTTGATGTTTATATTGATATTCCTTTTAATGAGTTACCTGATACTGCACAAGTAATTAGAGCACTCTTTTACCTTAAAAATTTAAGTTTAAAAGCAAATTGGAATGATCTAAATGCCATGCTTAAAGATATGTTATCACAAACTGCTGATATTCGTGCTGATATAAAAACAAATTCAATTATTTTAACTGATAAGGCAAATAATATTAAAGGAGTAATGAAAATTATCAATGAATTAGATAAAGGTGGCATGAAAGATAGCATTCAAGTATTACCTTTATATTATGTATCGGCACAAGTAATTGATGACCTTTTTAATAAGCAAATGCTTGCACCAAAACAACAACCTACTGCTGGTGCTCCTGCCGTTTCTGATCAAGCCTCATACTTTCCAAAGAACACAAGGGTTTTAGGCATAGAACATACCAACTCTTTAGTAATCATGGGAAGCCCTTATGCTATTGATGCCGTTAAAGATTTTATTTTTAAATATATTGATCGTCCATTAGAATCTGGTGAATCAATTTTACATGTTTACGAATTGCAATACTTAAATGCGCAAGAATTTGCTCCAATTTTACAACAAATGGTTTCTCCAGCTCAAGAAGGACAAGCAGCAGGAAGAGTTGAAACTGGTCCAAAGCAATATTTTAAAGATGTAAGAGTAACAGCTGAGATTACCCGTGAAACTATGGAACGAATAATGCCTACTACTCCAGGTGGCCAAGCGGTAACTGGAGCTCCACAACCAATTACTGAAGGTGCTCGTCTGGGCGGCAATCGTTTAATTATCGCTGCACGCAAAAAAGATTGGCTTCGTATAAAAAAATTAATTGAAGACCTTGATAAGCCGCAACCCCAAGTTGCACTTGAAGTACTTGTTGTTGACGTAATACTGGATAATAATCGGTTACTTGGCCATCAAATGCGTGATACAAAAGGATTCGATCATAGCATTTCTGACAACCTTCATTTTCAAGTAGCTGGTTTAAACCAACCAATTTTAAGTGAAGCTTTTCAAGATGATGGTTTATTGCCAGCTGGTAGCTTGCCCGCAAATGCTTTAATGTCTAATTTATTACGTCCTGGTTCTTTAGGAAATTCAAGTGAAGGTGTACCTCAAAACTTAGCAAATGTTGCTACCCCAGGATCTTTAATTATCTCTTTAGATGATGCTAATTCAAATGGAGTGTGGAGTGTATGGCAAATTTTAAATAGATATATGAATACTACTATCCTCGCGCAACCATTTATTATCACTAAAAATCATAAACAAGCGACCGTAACCATCACTCAACAAAGACTATTAGAAGGTGATGCTGATACTTCTAATGTTGCAGTTAAGGTTAACTTTCAATGGGTAACAGCAGCTCTTACTGTTGATATATTACCGCATATTAGCTCATCTAATAATGTAAATTTGCAAATTACTATTAATGTAAATGAATTTGCGAGTGAAACACAAAATAACAGGATCACTAGATTAATTCAAACAAATGCAAATATTGGTGATAAACAAATATTAGCAATTGGTGGCTTGACTAGAACACAAGAAAGTATTTCCACCGATGAAACACCCTTATTGGGAAAAATTCCAATTTTAGGATGGTTTTTTAAAAGAGAAGTAAAAAATAAAGAAAAGAATAATTTAGTTATTTTTATTTCACCTACCATTATAGAGCCAAAATTAAAAGGTGGTACTGATATGTATACTGATCGCAAGCTAGACCTTGCCAAAGACAATCTTAATGAATATTTAAATTTTGAAAACTTAAAGGATCCAATTACACGATGGTTCTTTAAACCAGATGTTTGTTTAGGTGAAAAAACAATTGCTAAGTATCGAGAAACTACATTGCAAGAATTTGATCAAAATGAAATGATGATGGCAAGAAATAATACTGAAATGGCACCTAAAAATAGTTTTAATCTTGCTGATCAAAGCAAAGAAACGAATGAATTGAAAAAACTAATTGAGCATGAAGAAAATCCACTTCTTACTCAAGCAAATCCTGCGCAAGCTGATCCTCAATCGTGAGAAGCCGATTATATTTTGCAAGTCGTTCGCCACGCATGCAACCTCCTGCTTTAATCTGACCAGCGCTGGAACCAACTGCAAGATCTGCAATGAATGAATCATTAGTTTCTCCTGATCTATGAGAAATAATAATACCAAGATTATATTCTTTACAGAGCTGGATTGATTGTAAGGTTTCAGTAACTGTTCCTACTTGATTTGGTTTAATTATTGCTGCATTAGCAGCTTGGATCATGCTACCTTGATAAATTCTTTCGGGATTTGTTGCAAAAAGATCATCACCAACAATTTGAATTTTATCCCCTAATTTCGCTGTCATTTCAATCCATGCATCCCAATCATCTTCAGCAAATGGGTCTTCTATTGAACAAATTGGATATGACTCGATAAATTTTTCATATAGGTTCTGTAACTCGATTGAATTAAGAGCAGTATCTTTCCATTGATATATTTTTTTATCTATATCATAAAATTGAGATGCTGCTACATCAATCGCAATCTTAAAAACCTCTTTTCCACCTAATTTATTGATTACATTTATTAATAAATCAAATACTTGTGTATCATCTTCAAATAATGGTGCATAACCACCTTCATCACCTATGCAAACCATTTTCTCAATACGATAAACCTCTTCTTTTAATACATGGTTAAATTCTATACCAATTTCTAGGGCTTCGCGAAAACTTCGGGCTCCGACCGGCATAATCATAAATTCTTGAATACGTAATCGATTTCTTGCATGCTTACCACCATTTATAAAGTTAAAAAGAGGAAGCGGCAATAATAATGTTTCTAAATCACATAATTGTGCAATAAGTTCATAAGGTTCGACTTCTAGTAAAATTGCTTGTGCTTTAAGTACTGCTATGCTTACCGCAAGCATGGCATTAGCGCCTAAGTTTTTTTTATAATCAGTTCCATCTAGTTGTAATATTAATTGATCAGTATTCACTACATCAGGTTGTTGACCAATAATAACGGGTGCAATAATTGTTTCAATATTATTAATTGCTTTTTTTACTCCTAAACCCATCAATCGTTTTTCATTATCACGTAATTCATAGGCTTCATATTTTCCTTTTGATAGGCCAGAAGGGACCGATGCGGTTATCAAAATCTCATAATCTAACGTTAAATGACACTCAATTGTTGGTATTCCTCTTGAATCAAAAATTTCATATGCCTGCAATTTAGTTATTTTCACATAATCCCTTTAGAATTTATTAGGATACTTCTTTTTCAATGTATCAATTGTCCTATCTATTCTCAATCAAACTAATTGTATTTAATCAAAACCGTTGCTAAAATCAATCTCTTTTATTAAAATTTTAACTATTATGCAAAAATAAAAAAAAAGGGAATATTATGATCGATATTGGAATCCCAGAAAATAATCGTAAAGAAATAACAATAAAACTTAATGTATTGCTTGCAAATGAATATATTCTTTACACTAAAACATTAAATTATCATTGGAATATTGTTAGTAGAGATTTTGGTGCATTACATAAGTTTTTCGAAAATCAATATGAAGAACTGTTTGATATAATCGATGCTGTTGCTGAACGAGTAAGATCTCTGGGATTTAAAGCATATGGCACTTTAAAAGAATTTATCGAAAATACTACTCTTGCAGAATATCCTGGCAAATACCCTGATGATCGCACTATGATTGAACATCTATTAAAAGACCATGAAACTATTATAAAGCAGTTACGACAAGATGCTGACTTAACAATGGATCTTAATGATATTGGTACCAATAATTTTCTGACCGATATTTTGGAAAAGCATGAAAAAATGGCTTGGATGCTCAGAGCTCATTTAGATTAAATTCAAAAAAAGAGAATTGCATGAAGCTTAATCGGTTTATTTTTTTACTTTCACATTTTATTGTTTTCAATTTTGCACAAGCAGTATTCATCGATCCTGGCGCAAGAAATCTTATTATACTTCTTGATTGGGAACATGAGCAATTAGATTTAAAAAAAGGAAAAGATGCTTTTGATGCGGTTACACAAAGCTTAGTAGCCGCATTAATTGAAAAAGAAAATCCTATACTTGTAAGTATGACTCCTTGGCATAATTTTGTAAAACGAAGAATTATTTTTAATGATTTTATAAATAAACCATTAGATGAATTAGTCAAAAAATATGAATCTGAATTTCATAGCAAGGAATCTTTAACTCAGTTTTACCTTGATAGTCAAGCACTTTTAAAAACAAAAAAAGGCGATGTAAAAATAGAAAATTTTGCCTTATGTTGGGCATTAGATTTTAATCAATCAGATTGGATAATAAAAAAAATTAAAAATTTTTATTTATTAATTCCTAAAAAATATCTAACTATCCTTCATGAAAAACAAAAAATTGAGATTAATACTATTGAAGCTTATAAGCAAAATTTAGATAAAAAAGATTTAGCAGAATTTATAAAAGATTTTGATAACTTCCAATGCAAAGCTCAATTAAATGAAAATGATTTGCTTTTAGGTTTAAAAATTTCAGATAAGGAAACAGTACTGGATCCTTTTAGCTATAAAACAGTTGAAATTAAATCGCAAAGCGATTTTGCACAGGAATTTTTATCAATTTTACCTCAATTATTTGTGACTAAAAGAGATATTCCAAAAACTACCCAATTTGCTTGTTTAAATAGTTGGTATTTATACTTATTAGGTCATGGCCAAAAAGATATTATTGCTCAACTTCCAATAAAGCCGGTTAATTATTTTCAACAATTTTTATTATTTTTGAATAGTAACATAAATACACAGTTTTTATTTTATGATACTTGTAAGATAGGCGGTATTCATTTAAAAATTCCTTATGATCAGGAATGGTCTTACCCGTTAAGAAAGGATACGCCTTTATTAGTTACTTTGACTAAACCTATTGAATTAAATTATATATTAATTGCAAGTTCATTTTTGTATGCACCCACATATACATTATCATTAGAACTAAAATACAATCAGCTATTGCAATCATTCTATGCAAAGGCAATACAAAATTATAATGCTTTTTTTAATTTAGCGCATAACTATCTTGAGCCGAAAACAATTAAAAAATCGATCTCTTTACCTGAAATTATTGAAAAAGTTCATCCATTTGCGCGATTTACAGCTCCTAATTTACAAGTACCAATTATTCGCTTTCCTGGAACTTCTTGGTTTTCAACCATTGAACTTGATAAAAAGCTTTTTAAACTGTCTCAAGTATTGATCGCTACAAGGCAAGCAGAAAACAAACCAATTATAATTAACAATAAAGGTATTATTATTATTGAACCAGAAAATTTTTTTGATGATCTTAAAAATGCTCAGAAGGCAGAAATTTTAACTCAAGTTAAAATTAGCGGTAACAAATTTCCAATATTTATTCCTAATTCAAAAAAGACTTCACATTTTTATTTACAAGAAATTGATGCACGCGATTTTGATTTAAAACAAATTATTGAAGGGTTTTTTAAAATAAGGGAATTAGAGATTCCAATTAGGTATTACATCACAAAACTAACTTGCAAAAATCCTGGTTTTTCCATTTTTAACAAAAAAAATACAATTGAATTATATGATATTGTAATTTCTCATTATGTAGGTAAAAAAAATAGAATTCATTTTAAATTTAATGGAAAAAAATATAAAGCAATTTTAGCGCAAAATCAGTGGAATTTAAAAGAAAATGATATTGAACAAACAGATGAAATGTTCCCACCTTATATATTTAAAATTCAAGAATCAAAGTATAAAGATTTAGTTGATTTATTACAAAAAAAAATAGAGAAACTAGAAAAAAGTAAAGAAAAAATAAAACCAGAAAAGCAAGAAGTTTCTCTTTTACATACAAAAAAATACTTGCCTAAAATTTATACAAAAAAAGTTTCATATCATACTAATAGCTAATTGCTTATTATTTTGATTCTGGCTTTTTAGTAATAATTTTTAATCCATATTCCTTTAATTGCTTATCATCAACTTTGCTCGGTGCATCCATTAAGGGATCATGTCCGCTTGCCATTTTTGGAAATGCAATTACATCACGAATCGATTTGCTATTGGTAAGCAACATTAATAAACGATCTAAGCCAAGAGCGATACCGCCATGTGGCGGAAAACCAAGTTCTTGCGCTTCTAATAAAAAGCCAAATTTTTCTTGGACTTGTTGTTCAGTTAAGCCTAATAAATCAAATATTTTCTTTTGCATTTCAGGCTTATAAATACGCATTGAACCACCGCCTAATTCTACGCCATTTAAAACAATATCATAAGCACGTGCCTTCATTTGATCTGGCTGCAAATCCTCCCAACCTTCTTGCGGAGCAGTAAATGGATGATGAACCGCATCCCACTTGTCAGAATCTTTATCATATTGTAGTAAAGGGAAATCAATAATCCAGCAAAAATTATATATACCTTCTGGAATCATTTGTAATTCTTGTGCAATTTGCACACGCAAACGACCAAGAATTTCCCAAGCACTTTCATATTGCCCTGCTACTAAAAATAAAATATCGCCAGGTATCGCCTTTGGGCATATTGTTTTTATTTGTTCATAAAAATCTTCTGATAAAAACTTTTGTACCGGTGATTCTATTTTGCCGCCTTCTTCAATTTTCATCCATAATAAACCTTTTGCGCCAACTTTTTGTGCCTTTTCTACCCATCTTTCAAGTTCGGAACGAGATAGTTGCTTACCTTGTAAAAGTACACCGCCAACCTTACCACCTTTATCCAACACTGATCGCAAAAATTTTAATTCCGTATTTTCAAATAAAGGGGTAAAATTTGAAATAGTTAGGCTATATCTTAAATCAGGTTTATCAGATCCATATATAGAAAAAGCTTCGTTATATGAAAGCCTTTTAAAAGGTGTATTGAGCGAGATATTGAAGATTTTTTTCATTATTAATGTAAACAATTCTTCAATAAGAGACTGAACATCTTTTTCTTGAATAAATGACATTTCTAAATCAAGTTGAGTAAATTCAGGTTGCCGATCGGCTCTTAAATCTTCATCACGAAAGCACCGCGCAATTTGAAAATAACGCTCTACACCACTTGCCATAAGCAATTGTTTATATAATTGAGGCGATTGTGGCAAAGCATAAAAATAACCCGATTCCATTCGAGACGGAACTAGAAATTCTCGTGCTCCTTCAGGAGTGTTTTTCGTTAAAATCGGTGTTTCAATATCATAAAAACCACGTTGTTGTAAAAATTCACGAATCAAAAAATTTATATCATTACGCAAAGATAATTTCTTTTGCATAGACGGACGACGTAAATCTAAATAACGATATTTTAATCGTAACTCTTCATCAACTTGATCTGCTTCTTCAAGAGAAAACGGTAATGATTTTGCCTTATTTAAGATATCTAACGATAATACTTGAATTTCCCAATGACCAGTTGGCATTTCAGGGTTTGTTGTTTCTTGAGTTCGTTCAATAACCGTTCCCTTAATAGAAATAACATACTCTGATCTTAAAGAATGAGCTAGGCGATGCGCTTCTGGAGAAAAATCAGGATTAAATACAAGCTGAACAACGCCACTCCTGTCTCGTAAATCAATAAAAATTAAGCCGCCATGATCTCTTCTTCGTTGTACCCATCCAGCTAATTTTACTTCTTTATTCAAATATTTTTCATTAATTAATCCACAGCCAGTAGTTCGTTCATAATACTGCATGATTTTGCCCATATTTATAAAATTGTATTCCTTTTTATATATCCCTAATATACCTTAAAAAAAGAACAAGCGTAAGATGAACTCAAAAGAAAAAACTAAAAATATTGTAAAAATATAGACTTTCTCTACAATTTATATTTACTTTTTTGATAATTCTTTAATGAATATTTTTATACTTTTGACAAGCTTCTTTTAATTTGAGGATATATAAAAAAGTTTTCAAATCACATTCTGCATATTTTTTAGTTATATAAACAGGTGATGGCTTAAGCGAATAACAGCAAAAACCAGGAAATCCCATTTCAAAGTCTCTAAGGGTATCATTACTAAGGCTGCTAGAATTTGTATTATATTCCCCTATTTTTAATATTTCATAATTTTTATCAACTTCAATAAAATCTATTTGATTTATAATATGAGAAGATATTACGCTAGTAAAAAAATAATTTTTTGTTTTTTTACTTTTTACTTTAATCATATGATTATTAATAAAAATAATATAATCAGAATTTAAATTAATTTTTTTTACATTTTTCTCTATATCATATTCTCTTTGTTCTTTTACCTGCCAGTTTAAATTAAAATTATAATCTATAATTTTTAATTTTATATCTTCATTTAAAATATTAGTAAGTTTGTTTATACTCTTTTCAAAAAATTTTTCATTTGTTTTTGACTCCATTAAAATAATAGTATCTAAGCAACTTTCTAATAATGTTTTTGGTTGTTTTAATTTAAATATATTTTCTAATTCTGTTGCAATTAAAGGAAAATTAAAAAGAATTAAAAAATACAATAATTTTTTTAGCATTTTTCTAAAAACGGCATTCGATACCTAAGTTTATAGTAAATGCAATATCGTCATTCAATAATGGATTATTATCATTTGTGATTCCAGTAACATCACGTCTTTCTAAAAAACGTAATTCATCTCGTGTTAATGGTGTTCCTTTGATATCAACAAAATGACTTCCCGGTATAAATACTGAGCCAATTGCATATAACTTACAGCTATCGAAAAGTTCTGCATCAGTGAAAGCATTAAGTTCAAGACCCAAATAATTACGGGCAAGCATCGTTGAACTCATATTAGTTGCTCTATCCCATGCACTTGTTGCTTTTTGTTGCCAATAAGCAAGAATATTTGGGCGAATGGTAAATGTACGATCCTTATATTTTGGATACCAATGTAAAGCTGAACCAATAAAAATTAAGTTAGTAAATCCAGATATTTGAGATGGTATTCTATTTAAAACATTTCTTGCAGTAGGCACCGATAATGGACGAGGAGCCCTACCCGTACCACCAAGAAAGAATACACTTTGTACCCTCGATCCTGAATACAATTCCTGCAATGGAATAAAACCCTTGAAATCACCATCAACATTGCTTTCATTAGGATTATTAAGATCTTGATTTGGATTTCTATCACCTGATGCTACACCTACCGTACCGGCAATTTTTAGGCTTTTTGAGGAGTTAAGCGTATAGGCCGCATCTCCTACAAACATCCATCCTTTATAACTATTAACATAAGGATTTCTAAATCGATTAATATCATTAAATAGTTGTGTGCCATTAACTTGACCGATTAACTGTCCATTTTGTGAAGCATCTTCTGCTGAAGTATTAATAATTTGCTGAGCAGGACTATTGGGTACATATATTGTTTTAGATCCTTGCGCATTATTATCTCTAACTCGTGAATTTACTAAAGTAACTACGCCATCTCTGTTTTCAAACTCAACATCATTTCTATCCCATCCATGCACTACTTGACGACCAACATTTATACCGGTATCAAAGCCCCATGCAAGATTATCAATAACAAACTCTCCGGCTAAGCCAAAAGTAGCTAATTTACTACTTGCATCAGAAGGAAATTCAACTATTTGTTCTGGTGCATTGTTATATAAAGCATAAGGCTCTAACGCAACAAGTCGTCCTTCCTCATTAATTGGAAACCATTTAATACGACTTGCTACAATGAAATTTAAATTACCCGGCCCTCGTTCTTGTTGTAAACGATGTCCAAATTGCTGTCCTCTAATTTTTTCACCAGTACGAGTAAAACTATCACCTCTATTTTCTACAATTGCATTATAAAGATCATAACTTAAACATCCCGGCTTAAGGTCGCCTGATAATTTAAAGCCAAATGCATATTGGTCTATTGCATTATCAGAATAAAAACCTAAAACTCGCGGACCTACGGCAAATGCATTCCCTAATGAAATGCCTCGCCCAAGTTCAAACGGAAATGCTCCTAAAGTAAAATAATGTTTCTTATCAAAATCCAAACTTAGCGCATCATTGATACAGAATTTTAACCATAATTCTCGAATCCAAACAATATGACGAGTAATTAAATGCCGATGATTTCCGAATACTGCCTCTAAAAGCCTCAAGTTCATCTCTGTAGTTTGAGCATTACTGTCCAGATTTCCCCATACCGCTTTATTTCGGAATGAAAGAAAGAATTCTGCAATATCATAGCCATACCATTCTTTGCCATATAAAAGATCAATATTATAATCGATAGTAGATCTACTTATAATGAGCTTGTCAGCAGCAATATCATTATTCAGCCTATTAGCATTTTTTAAATAAAAACTTTCTGGCTTAAATTTAATCTGCCCCCAACCATGTAACATACCAAGATTAAATGCTAATCGTTCTTTTTTTGGCCTCTTTTTTATAGACGACTCACCTAGTTTTGAATCTTGAAGAGTAAAGCTTTCTGCAAAACTATAAGAATTTAAAAATAATGCAGCAACTAAAATGAAAATTTTTCTATGAAGTGCCATGTGCTCTCAATCATTATAATTTAATAATTAGTTATATTTTTGTATATCTCTAGATCACTTCATAACTACTAGCTTTTTTGAATGATTTTTATGCTAAAGATTTTCCCTGTTTTGTCAAATAAAAACAGAAAAATAATCCTACTTTTTTGCATAATTTGTTACTATTTATATAGTTTTTAAATTTAATAGGATTTTTATCAATGAAACAAAAAAAACAATCGCTACTCCTAGGTGCTCATATGTCAATTGCTGGTGGACTGCAAAAAGCAATAGAAAGAGGGGAGTCTATTGGCTGTACCTGTATTCAAATTTTTACTAAAAGCAATAAACAATGGGCTGCAAAAAAATTAACTGAAGAAGATATTAATAACTTTAAAAATGCTGCAAAAAATTCCACTATTATTAAAAGCATTGTGGCGCATGCAGGTTATCTAATAAATATTGGATCTCCAAATGAATTAGTAAATAAAAAGTCAGTAGAGTCGCTAATGGCAGAATTATTACGATGTGAAATGCTAAATATTCCTTATCTTATTTTACATCCTGGAGCCCATCTGTATTCTTCTGAATCCGATTGCATAAACTTGATTGCTAAAAACTTAAATCTAATTCTCTCAGAAAACCCAGGAAATACTACAATTTTGCTTGAGAATACTGCAGGACAAGGCTCAAATATTGGATACACTTTTGAGCAACTCAAAAAAATATATGAGAAAGTTATTGATAAAAAAAGAGTAAATTTCTGCCTAGATACTTGTCATGCTTTCGCCGCAGGTTATGATTTTTCCACGCCTAAAGAGTACCAACAAATGTGGATTCATTTTGATGAAACTCTTGGCTTAGAAAATCTTAAAGCTATTCATATTAATGACTCAAAATTTGGTTTAGGTTTACAGAAAGATAGACATGCTAATATAGGTGAAGGGAAAATAGACCTAGAAGCATTTAGATTATTATTCAATGATGAACGTTTTTTTGATGTACCAAAAATTCTAGAAACTCCAAAAGAAGAAGGACTTAAAGAAGATATAAAAAATATGAATACAATAAAAAATCTTCTTTCTTCATCTACCCGAAAAAAATTAATAGTTTTTTAAATAGTAATAGCCCAGAAACCATAGTGCTAAGAAGGAATTGTAGTAAAACAATCCAAAAATGGCTCTGAGCTATTACCCACAAATATAGCAGTGCTTCTAACCATACTACCTTTAGAACCAGCCTGCCACAGGAAATTTCAAAATATCTCGTAAATAAGTGTTACCATTTTGATACAAATCAACACAAATTCAATAAAATTTATTAACCCAAATTACGCAACAACAAAATTTGATTAGGTTTTTAAGTAATTTCTTATAATATTAGATGATTTTTTTTAAAAACAACAAGAAAGCAACAGAATTTAAAAAATAGTCGCACTATATGATTTTTACCGAATTATTCTTTTTACAAATAGAATATCCCCAGGAAAACAGTAGTATAATTGCAAGGAATGTAAAGGTTATAAGATCTATACTATTAAGAGCAACCAATATGCTTGTTCCACATAATATAGTTGATATACAAAGAATATATCCTAATATTTGGTTTTTACTCCAACCTCTCTGTTGCAAATACATGGAAAAATGATCTGGGCTGCCATAATAAAATGGTATACCTTTATATGATCGAATCAAAATTAAAGCACTTACTTCTAAAAGTGGTATTAGCAAAATAATAATCGGTGTTAAAAAACCATAAGGATTGTAAGTACTCCAGTTAAATAAAAAAGGTACCGTTCCCAAAAAACCTCCTATAAAAAGAGAACCTGCATCGCCTAGATATATTTTTGCCGGAGGACGGTTATACCAAAAAAAAGCAATCAACGGCCCTAAAAAACAAGTTAATAATAAAGATAAATTATCCTGGCCAAAAAAAATCGCAATAAGAAAGAGTGTTATACAGGCGGCAGAGGCTAATAAACTTGTTAACCCATCCATGACATCAACTAAATTAAATGCATTTGTAACTATTAATATCCATAATGCGGATATAGGAATATTCCAAATATTATTGAGAAAAAAGCTTTCTTTGAGATAAATACCGGATTTTAAAAAGCAAAAAGCCACAATTAATTGCCAAAAAAATTTTTGATATGGTTTAATCTGTAAAATATCATCAATTAATCCAAGAAAAAGTAATAATGTCGAACCTATTAACAATAAAAATATTTTATTTTCAAAGGGAAACACAATTGCAAGAGTGGCAATAAAGCCTATATATAAAGCAATTCCTCCTAAATAAGGCGTAGGTTTTTTATGTTTTTTTATTTTCCCATCTGGAACATCCATTATATTCAATTTTATTGCAATGCGAGAAAAAATAGGAATTAGATACCATGTCATTAAAAATGAAATAAGCGACGAAAGAAATAATTTAATAGCTAAAAAAAGCTTTACCGACAGCATCATACTCGGCACCTTTTTGTCAAAAATCGTAATAATATCCTAATGTCTTCTATTTTGCACTATACAAAAGAATAAACAAAATAAAAATGATGATTTTTTCATTAAGTTTTTTTAGATATGAAAAAATCATCATTTAAATAAAAAAATAAGCTATACGATTATTTCGATTCAGGAACATTAATATAACATTCGGCGCGGTCATCTACTTGCCAATCATCTATGCCTTCTACAAGAAATGCACATTCAAAGCCAGCATGTACTTCTTTAACTGACCTTTTTTCACGCTCGAGACTTTTTATTGGACCTTCGCCAATCTTTTCTTTCCCTCGCCATGCAATGATTCGTCCTTCTCTTGCAAAACGACCGTCTTTAACATATGCTCCAGCAATGACACCAATATTTTTTATTTGGAACACTTTTCGAATGACAGCTTCGCCAATTTTTTTTGATACCATCTTAACTGGCTCTTCTGCTTTTATAATAGATTCAATATGCTCTAAAAGCTTATAAATAATATCAAAAAGCATAATTCGAACAATATTTTTTTGTGCTATCTGTATGGCATTCGATTCAATTTTTATATGCAAGCCAACAATCATTGCACCAGTATTTGTAGCCAATACTACATCGCTTTCAGTGATGTCTCCGATGCCACTGTGTACAATATAAATTTCTTTTTTCATTTTACTAGATAGTTTATTTAAAGATGTTAGCAATGCTTCTTGTGATGAAGAATTATCTGTTTTTACAATTAATTTAATTGCTTGATCAGAAACAATATACTTTGCTTGGTATGCGACACGTGCATCTTTAGAATTTTTTAATTTTCTGTATTTTTCTTGAGAAATAACCTCAAAAAAGTCTCCTGCATGAGGAAGTTCAGAAAATCCTGCTATCTGTACCGGTATTGATGGACCAACTTTTTTGATACGTTTGCCGTAAGAATCAATTATTGAAGTTGCTTTTCCAATGGAATAACCTGCCGCAAAGTAATCTCCAATATGTAAAATACCATGTTGACAAATAATAGTTGCAACAGGTCCCAATCCTTTTTCTAGCCTTGATTCTAAAACGAATCCACTAGCTGGTCTTTCCAAATCAGCCTTTAAATCCATAAGTTGGGACTGTAGAACAACCATCTCTAAAAGCCGATCAACACCATCCCCTGTTTTAGCTGAAATTGGAACCGCTATAACATCTCCGCCCCATTCTTCTACTAATACATTATAACGAGCTAAATCAGTTCTAATTACTTCAAGCCTACTTGAATCAACTTTATCCATTTTGTTAATAGCTACAATAATTGGGATATTTGCATCTTGCGCTTTTTTTATTGCTTCAACAGTCTGTGGCATAACACTGTCATCAGCCGCAACCACAATAATTGCCAAATCTGCAACTTTAACACCTCTGCCGCGTATATTTGAAAACGCTTCATGACCAGGTGTGTCAATGCAAATTACATTTCCCTGAGGAGTTTCAGCTTCATACGCACCTAAATGTTGCGTAATTCCTCCTTTTTCTTTTAAAGCAACTTTTGTTTTACGAATAAAATCTAAAAGCGTAGTTTTTCCATGATCAACATGGCCTAAAACCACAACAATCGGTAGCCGTTCGGTAAAACCTTCTTCTTGTTCAATAACTGCAATTTTTGTTTCTTCTTTTTCTTTTTTAGGATAAGAAATCGAAAAGCCATAAGAGGTTGCTAATTGCTCAACAAGTTTTTCAGAAAGCAACTGATTTTTTGTACAAACAACACCTTGTTTTAATAATGAGACAATAAGCTCACTAACTGGCTTATTAATTTTTTCTGCAATTTCACCAAGAGTCATCGGTTTTACAATAAATTCAGGGGGTTGTGCTGCTGGACGAGATATATCTTCTGGTTCGCGCTTTAATTCTTTTTTTTCAATAATTTTTTCAACTTTTTCAACTTTTTGAGAAGACTTTTCGATTTGATTCTCCCTCTTCGGTTTTGTATCATCTTTAGCAATCTTTGAAGGAGTTTGTTTTTTTTCTTTCAAAATCACATTAAGCTTATCCAGATCATCTTGAGAAATAGTAGACATATGACTTTTTGCTTGCATACCATGACGTTCTAGTATTTCTAATAATTCTTTATTCGAGATATTTAATAACTTTGCAACTTCATAAATACGCATCAATTTATCTTGCTCTTGGTTTTACTGTTATAGGACTCTAATTTCTTTAAAACTTAAACCTTATTATTCTTCGCTCATCTCAAGGTCTTCAATTTGAATATCTTGTTGTTCGCGATCTTCTTTGGATTGAACTAAATTAATGCTTATTCCAGTAAGTTGCGAAGCTAATGCTATATTTTGTCCCATTTTTCCAATTGCCAAAGATCTTTGATCTTCATCCAGCCAAATATCAGCATTGTTATCATTAACAAGTTCAACTCTGTTTATTACTGCAGGTTTTAATGCATTGGCAACCATTGTCTCTGGTGTACTACTATAGGCAATTACATCTATTTTTTCACTACCCAATTCTTTTAAGATAGGTTTTATTCTAACACCACCAACACCAACGCAGGTTCCTACGGGATCCACATTTTTGTCATGAGAAACTACTACTACTTTAGATTTATATCCTGGAATTCTTACTATTTTCTTTATTTCAACAAGTTTTTCAAAAACTTCTGGTATTTCTAGTTCAAACAATCTTTGTACAAATTCGGTAGATGCACGATCTAAAACAAGTTGATTATCATTTCTTGGTTCTTTTAATACATCTTTAAGTAATGCCCGAATTGAATATCCTACGATACATTTATCAGTAGGAATAGAAAATGATTTTGGCAAAAAGGCTAATGTTTCACCTATTTTAATAGTCATCCCTCCACGCTCACATTTATGAATAGTGCCCAAAACAATCGTACCTTGTTTTGCTATATATTCTTCATAAATGGCCGCTGCTTCGATATTGCGAATCATATTTGCAATAACTTGCTTAGCCCGTAAAATTTCAATTCTGCCAATAGGTTGCTCAAAAGGTACCCAGACAGCACCCTCAAGCTCTATGTTTGGATCAATATTGCGTGCTTTTCTTAAAGAAATTTCTGATTCTTCATCTTTAACAACAGAAACTACCTGTTTATTTACTTCTACTTCAAGCTCATCTGTTTTTTTGTTATGCTTGACTGAAAGTGTTAACTCAGGATATTTCTTCATATATGCAGCAAGCATACCTTCACAAATTATATTGCTTAGAAGCTCTCTGTCTAATCCTCGCTCTTCAACAAGCTCATCTATAACATGACTCAGTTTCACGATTTATGTACCTTTATCTAAGACTTCGTAACCTATAATATAATTTTAACAAAAAATAAGAAAAAAGGAATGATTGGAAAAAAAGAAGTTCTTAGTGCTTATTAATTCTTTAAATAATATATTTATTTTTATGGTAATAATAGTAAACAGTTGAAATTGTGGATAACTTTAACTAAATCAATCCAATTGTCGCTCTAACAGGTAAATTGGATAAATGGCTGTATTGTGGATAACCTGTGGATAACTTGTGGATAGAATGTGGAAAAGTTTAAATCTTTTTCCTTAGGAAGCATTGGGAAGCTTTTTTTGGACAAATAAGTTCTTTATGTCTGATTCAAAAGTACTTTTCAAAAAAATCGAATAAGTTATCCACAAGTTATCCACAAGTTATCCACAAGTTATCCACAATTTCAATGTGGCGTTTTTTGGGCAGATAATTCTGCTGCAAGTTTTATATCAGAAATAAAAATGGGCTGCTCTGAGGGATTTCTTAAGATGTATGCGGGGTGATAAGCCGGTACAACAGAAATATTATTCCATATTAAAACATTCCCTCTGGTCTTTGTAATTTTTATGGGTTTATCTATAAGCCCTTGAATTGCAGCGCTACCAAGTGTGCAAATAACAAGAGGGCGAATTATTTTTATTTGTTTAAAAAGAAGAATTTCTTTGCATGTATTACTTTCAAGAGTTGTAGGTGTTCGGTTTCCAGGAGGTCTACATTTAACTATATTTGTTATAAATACTTCCTCGCGCTTCAATCCAATGTGTGACAGTGTTTTAGTTAATAATTTACCGGATCTCCCTACAAAAGGTCTATTTTGTGCATCTTCTTCAGCACCTGGTCCTTCTCCGACAAAAATAAGTGCAGCATCAGGGTTTCCTTCACCAAATACTACATTTTCTCGACCTAATGTCCCGAGTGGGCACATAGTACAGTTCTGATAAGGTTCATAAAGTTCATTGAGCAGCTCTTGTTTGAATGATTTAATATCCATGTGGTACCTTATTGAAAATTTTTAATGATAAGTTTATAAAACATGCAATATTTTTATAAAAAGAGCTATTTTTTCAGAAGAGCCGCATGGTATAATACGGCTCAAAATTTTTTGTAATTATGCATAATGTGCCAAGTAATCTTTTAAAAACTGCGGCCAAGCATTTGTTTTTGCAAAATTTGTTCGATGATAAGAAGAATGAATTCTACGCTCAGGAAAATAAATTGAAATACCATTTGCGCGAGCAAGATTTTTTCCCGTTACATTTGCAATAACTGTTTTCTTTATAAGATCGATGCCTTGAAGAAGGGCAGCATTAAGTTGTTGTCTAATTGCTTCCCCATGGCGGCCATTTTTATAATTAAAGCGTTTTAAATTAGTAAGCAAGTTGTTATAAAAATGATGTAAGTCAATATAGCTTGGTTCATCAAAATGTGTACAAAATAACTTATGCCTACTTGCTTTAATTGTATCAACTATTGATTTACCTTGCTGAAATTTTATTGAGTCAATTAAGAGCATTGAAACCTGATTTATATTTTGCTCTAATGCATTAATAAATTTTAAATCGAGTGCTGATTGCGTAAAATCATTCGTTATGTTTGTATAAGCCTGTTCATAAGAATAGACAATATGTCGAGCAAATGCTTCTTTATCTGGTGAGTGAGATGAAAATGGTGTTAAGATTTTATAATAATTATAACCAGTTCCGAGTTCAACTTCTTGTGATGCGACCATATATTCAGCATAATTTTTTACAATATTTGCAATTTCAATCATTGACATTAAGCATGCATCAAAACAGATAATAGTAAGTTTTTTTCCGTTCAATAAATTAGTACATATGGAATCCAGAGCATATTCCAAGTCCTGATTGGTGAGATAATGTCCAGTGGTATCATCAAAACAAATTGCTCGTTGATCAGCATAAGCACATGACTGTATGAAATCAAAAAATGGGATACTCCTATCAAGCTCTATGAGGTTATTTTCTGGATTAAATAAAAACAATGGAAAAGGATTTATTGTGCGCTTAGGGCCAATATCTAGAGCTCCTGTGCCATGGTTCCATAAATTTAATACGTATTTTTTTGCAGGAAAGTTGTGAATACCCCATTTGCAAAAATCAATTAATGTATTTGGAACTCCGCTATCCATTTGCTGTGTTGTAGGATCATTATGATTGATTACAAGTAATTTATCTTTTTCTACATAATAACGTTTTGTTACTTTTTTATTTCCTGCAACGCGAGTATCAAGTTGGGTTATGATATTAATATATTGCGTAGATCCTGCATTAGATTGTTCTCTTAGGTTTTTTCGAGCAAATGGCCCGAGGTCATTATCTGCTGCCATAAAAGTCATAAAGGAATATTCCTTTTCATGCATTGTTTTATTAATTTGAGGGTCAGTGGTTTTTACATCAATAGTTGCAGATTTGTTATCGATACCAGAAATTTTTTGAATAATATTTTCAAGCAGTGATTGTCTATGTACTTCATGGCTAAAAATTAGATAATTAATGGCGCTACAAAACATTAGAATTAATAGAAATTTTGATTTAATCATAGTTTCTCCCCCTTATATTCTTATTCAAATCTAGGAGATTTAGAGAAGATTATTCAAGAGTTGAAAATAAATAACGACTTTTAGCAATATGTACTTGTTGAATCCATGCTAAAAGATAGGTGATGCCAAAACTTAATTGAAAATCAAGTAAAAAAAGGTTAATTGGATTTAAGATTAAAAACAAAAAAGTAATTATAGTGATTAAATGGAGGGAGTTTGTTTGTCGATTAAAAATAATACTAAATTTATAACTTAAAAAAGTAAAAAAAGCACGTAAAAAAGAAATGCTAGACCAACTTAATAATAAATAAACTATAGTAAAAAAGCTTATAAGAATTTGTTTGAAAATCAATGATAAAGGAATATACCTAAAAAGCATTTCCCATATATATATAATCATTACTAAATGTAGACCAGATCTAGCAAGATAATGTGAAATTCCCCATTCTTTACACCAAGTTCTTAGTTTTTGTAATTCTTTTTTATTGATTGATTTATTTCCCAGGAATAATAATGAAAATAAACTAAAAGTTTTTTTATTGCATATTTGTTTTAATTCAACAAGAATTCGATTTTTCTGGTTAAAAACAAAACTTCGTAAGCTATATTTTGAATGTAGCGTAGTTGTAAATTGGTTATTATTTTTTAAATTAATAGTTGCATAAATATTTTCTCGCAAAAAATAATAATTTAATATGGATGGGTCAGGAATTTTTAATTTTGGGTTTTCTATATATATCAAATCATCAGCTACAAGATTTAAATCTTGAGGAGAATAAATAAGAATATTCTTGTTGTAACATGTTTTTTGAAAATCTATACATTGTATATTTTTTATTGATCCATGATATAAATACTTTGAAAAAGAATTTTGCTTTTGTTCAGTATCAATAATTTTAATAGTTAGGCTTTTTGGGTTATTGCATTGAGAAAATGAGCAATGGCTATTATACTTTTTTTTCAATAATCCATTACCAATAATAAAAGTTGCTCCTAAAAGCAAAATTTTAAGATAATAGACATTTTCTGCATAATAGGAAACGAGTATTGCTAAAAAAATCCATGAAAAAAAAGGAATATAAAATGAAAAGCCAAAAAAATACCAAACAATACCAGCAATAAAAGCGATTAATGAGGGGAATAGCGGAGAAATCGGAATAGATAAAAAAAAGGAATGAAGTTTATACATGATGTGCTTATCTTTATTTTTTTTCAATATAGCAGATTTTGAATTTTTTTAAATAAAAATTTTAAATTATTTTTTAGATGGTAAAAAAGTAGTTTTAAAAAAATTGATGAAAGTCTGAAGGTAATTGTGTATAAGTTGGCATGATAGGCAAAGTAAAATTATCACAAAATGTATGCCAAAATAAAATAGTTTTATTTTTTAATTTTGTATTACTTTGTAAATCATTAATTAAAGCAGCAGCTGCTCGAGCAGTGTACGTATCATCTAAGTTAATTTTTTCATAAATTTCAAAAATATTTTTTGCTGCAGCTCCTTCTGGTATAGCTAACCCATAGTCATTTTCGCTCATTTTAGTAATAAATTTTAATTTTTTAGCATTAAATGAAATTATTGGAAATATTGAATCATAAAAATGAAGAAGTTGGTTTGTTTGCTCAAAAAGTAATTTGGCATCGAGTAAAACTTTTTCTAGTTCGATTGGTTCAACACAAACTGCTCTTATTTTGGTTTTTAATCCAAGAATTTGCAAGCCAAGTGATAAGCCAATTGAAGTGCCAAAACTACCACCAGCAACATAGATATAATCTGGTTCTGGAATGATACCATTATTTATTTGCTCTTTAAGTTCAAATGCAGCATTAACAAACCCTAAGATACCAATCGTATTTGAGCCTCCTGCTGGAATTACATATAATTTTTCATTCTTTACAAAATCAAAATTTGGATCTATTAAAATTTTTTGAATAAGATTTCTTTCAGATTGTGAAAAAAGATATGTTTTGCAGTTGAAGTAATGCATAAGTAATAAATTACGGTGAACATAGGTAGAAATTGGTTGTTTTTTTAAAAAACCGATACAGTTAAGTCCAAGTTTTTGTGCGTAACATGCAGTAGCAACTACATGATTTGAGCCAATAGCGCCAAAAGTTAAAATGGTATCAGCTTCTTTTTTTAAGGCATCTGCTAAAAGGAATTCCAATTTTCTTACTTTATTGCCACCATATAAATGGTTATCTAAATTTCCTGCAAGAGAATCTAATTTAATATAAAGATTAGTTTTAAAATAAGTGCTTAAGTTTTTTAATTTATTAATAGGAGTTGGTAATTGAGCCAATGGTATATAATGAATTTGCGATTTTAAAGAAGGAAAATATTTAAATAAAAAATGATTTTGCATTGTTTTTGGTAAAAACAAGAGATATAAAAAAATAATATTGTTGAATTTTTTCCATTGATTCAAAACAAAACCTATAATTATTCATTTTTTAAAATATCTAAATTATAATCTGAAAAAATTCCTTGTTTTGCTTTATAAGATCCGACAAATGCAATCATAGCAGCATTATCAGTACAATATTGGGAAGAAGGGCTAAAAAACAATTTATTATTTTTTTCAGCAATTTTCTGAATATTTTCTTTAACAAATTTATTACTAGCAACACCACCAACAAATGTTACCGCGCGTACTTGAGGAAATTGTTTAATGGCAAGTTCAATTTTTTGTATAAAAATATCATTAATACAAACGAGTAAAGAGCTTGCTATCTGTTCTTTTATATTTTCAGACATGTTTGGTGATAATTTTTTAGTAGATAAATTATATAAATTCTTTTTAACTAAATCATAAAGTATGGCTGTCTTGAGGCCTGAAAAACTAAAATCAAGTTGATTTCCCATACTGCGTGGATAGTGAAAAAAATCTTCAAAATTAACTTTTTTAGCTAGCTTTTCAATAATTGGACCACCCGGATACGGAAGATTTATTAATTTTGCAATTTTATCAAATGCTTCACCTGCTGCATCATCTAAAGTAGTACCTAAAACATCATATTTGCCAAAATCATGAATCAGATATAATGAAGTATGGCCTCCTGATGCCGTTAAACATAAATGGGGAAATGGTACATCGTATTCTAAAAATGTGGAAAATGCATGACCTTCAAGATGGTCGATACCAATAATCGGCTTTTTTTTTACCCATGCGAGCGCTTTTGCAAAACAGACGCCGATAAGTAAAGATCCTGGAAGGCCAGGCCTATTTGTTACGGCAACAATATCAATTTCATTTAATCCAATTTTTGATTGTGCCAATGCTTGTGCAACAATAGTATTTATTTTTTCTATATGAGAACGAGAAGCGATTTCAGGTACCACGCCACCATATAGTTGATGTAAATCTACTTGTGAAAAAATAATATTTGATTGAATTTTGTTATTTGCATAAACAGCGGCTGCTGTCTCATCGCATGATGTTTCGATACCCAAAATAGAAGGATTCATCTAACCCCTTTAAATTCGTATTTTTTTGGATAAGTAAGGCATTGAAATTATACGATCATTGGTATAAGCAATAGAATTATTAAGTGGTTTTTTATGTAAAAATTTAAAATCACAAAAAGCGAGCTCCATTTGAATCGCTAAATCAGTAAGCTTCTCTCTAGGGATTTCTTTTTTTATATTTAAAGATGGTAAGGGAATAATATTACTCGTGGTAGGCCATGAGATATTTTCGAGTTCTGCAACTATAGTGCAATCCATAAAAAAAATAATAGTATTATCAGGAATAATTAAATATTTTTTTTTATTATCCAGTTCTTCTATTTGCCAAGAACTCATTTGATTCCTTTTAGCATTTACTTGCGTAGCATCAGATGGTGCTGTTTTTGTTAACCTGAATAGGCGATATTGGTGATTAGGTGATGTTTGAAGATGAGTAATATTGATATCTATCGGTTGAGCTAACCCTTCAGTTATCATTATAAATAATTCTTTTGGCATTTCTTCATCGTGTAATTCAAAGTGTGCCTTGCGTGTATCGCCATCAGCATCGACCTCAGCTTTATATGGTTGTCCTTTATAGGATATAGGAATTTCCCACCCATCAAGAGGTTGATTGAGTTGAATGGATCCTAATAATATTATATTATGGGGTCGCAATTGAAATGGCAGTATTGCATTACCAATATTTGAATAAAGTAATATTATGGTTATAAGTAATTTTAACTTCATAATAAAGTACTCCTTTATTAAAAAAGGGATATTTTCATTTTTCTTCTACTTTAGTTTATACTTTTAATAAAGGAGTGCAAAGCTATTTATCAGGAGACTTTAAGTAAAGATCTTAAAATGAAATATACGATAACGAATTATTTAAAAAAATATGTTTATGAGGAACGCTCACCGCATAAACTTGCTCTATCTTTTTGTATAGGAAGCTATATTGCTTTTTCTCCATTTTTATTTTTTCATACGATAATGGTTTTTGCTGGGGTTTGGCTTTTTCAGTTAAACTTTCCTATAACATTAACAGCAGCATATGGAATTAATAATCCATGGACAGCTATACCAATTTATATGATTGATTATATTTTTGGCTATTGGATCTTACACAAATTATTACACATTAAAGTAGTAACAATATTTCCTGAATGGATGAGTTATTTGAATTATTTTTTTGAATATAAATTAGGATTACCACAGCCATGTATTTGGTCATTTTTGATAGGTGGTAATCTCTTAGGTATTATATTAAGTGTTTTACTTTATCCATTAATGAAAAAAATATTTTCAAAGCTTGTAACTGAAATACATGGTACAATATAATTATGGGTATAAAAATCATTGCACAAAATAAAAAAGCATTTCATGATTATGAAATTTTGGAGCGCCTTGAGGCTGGTATTGTGCTAACTGGTGACGAAGTTAAATCAATTAGAAAAGGTCATATTTCATTGGTTGGTTCTTATGCGGTATTTCATGACCGTGAATTGATGCTGCTCAATTGTACTATAGCACCCTACGAACAAGCTTTTCAGAAAAGAGATGACTTATCTACTCGAAGCCGAAAGCTTTTAATGCACCGCCGTGAGCTTGATCAGCTTGCAGGGGGAGTTGCAAAAAAAGGAATTACCATTGTGCCGTTAAAAATGTATTTGAATGAAAAGGGGCTCATAAAAATTGAGCTTGGTATAGCGAAGCACAAAAAAGCAGCGGATAAGCGGCGTGAACTTAAAGAACGAGATATTAAAAAAGAGACTGCTCGCGAAATCAAGAAGCATCGGTAAAGAGCTTGACTTTATCGGACCTGTTTGTTACTATTTGAATAGAAAAAAGTTCATTGAAATATTTGGGGGCGTCAAGGCTTCGACGTGGTGTTGATAGCTCAGAAAGCATGTCGAGTTTCGTCTGAGATCTCGTAAAAAAGCGGTCAAAACAATAAATGCAGACCAATTTGAAGGTCACTTCGCTCTCGGCGCAGCTGCTGCGTAAAAAGAGAAGCGAGTCTTGTTAATCTAACGTTTCTGCTCGTTAATTAACTCGTATAATAACAGGTAGGGCTTTCACGCGAAGTTTTTTGGTTACATAGCGTGATAGTATATGAAACTGGCTCAAATTCATTTGCCCTGTTTTCGAGGTTGAATTTGAGTATAATTCGAAAACTAAACATGTAGCGTTTTGGGTTTGATATAGTGCGGACATGGGTTCGATTCCCATCGCCTCCACCAGTTTTCGCTCCAAGAGCTTTATCTGGCTATTCGAGTTTTTTATTTATTTTTTACTGGCAAAAGCCCAAATAAATATATTAATGGTTTATAAATAATTATCAGAAAAAAAGTGCCAATAAAACTAGCGCTCAGCGATGATAAGTTAATAGAACTTCTTTTTGATTTATAGGGCTTTTTTTTATGAATTCCATTTAATTTCTTTTTAATATTTTCATCACCATTAATTCCAGCAGTATCGTTATTTTTTAGCCTATTAACTAAATTTTTTGTTTCTTCTGATAAATTATCCAATTTTCCATTAATAATATTGTGTAATATTTCATTTAAGTAAGTAGATTTAAGACCTTGAAACTCTTTCACTTCTCCTGGTACTTTTAATTCTTTTTCGATTAATATTTCTAGATATTTTTGATGCGCATTAATAAATATTTCATCACGATATCCAGCTTCTAATGCTTTTCTATAAATTTCCAGAAAACTGTGTTCAAATTCACTTTGGTTGATACCTTGTGCTGCCTTTTGTAATAAATAATCCCATTCTTGTTTGAGGGGTGTAAAGGTAGCTACATTTATTTTGCTTGGATGTTGAAAGATTATTTTATTTAAAAAGCCTCCATCTAACTGTAATGTAATAATTTTTGATTTTTCTTCATTTATTCCTCCATTTGATAAGCAAATAATCGGAATTACTAAAAGATAAAATAAAACAAAAATTGGATTTACCATAAAGCTTATTCCTTTTTAAGTATTCATTTTTTATTAAAGATTAATCAGCTATTTTAAGTCAATCAATTGAATAATTTCTTTTTGAAATGTTATGATTTAAATCGTTATTATTCATTTTTGGATAATTTTCAAGGAAGATATGCTTTTTAGGGGATGGTAAATGAAAATTGCATTTTTTGAAGTTAATGAGGAGCAAAAAGAAGTTTTTAAAAAAGCTTTTTCTGAAGATGAGCTTCATTTTTTTTGTGAATCTTTAATTGATGAGGTTCCTGATTCTATTAAAAATGCGGATATTATCTCGGTATTTGTATGTTCAGAAATTAAACAAAAAATACTTAATCAATTTAATAATTTAAAGTTAATTGTTACTCGTTCAACTGGTTATAATCATGTTGATGTTAAAAGTGCACAAGAGAAAAATATTGTTGTAAGCAATGTGCCTAAATATGCAGATGTGGCGGTAGCAGAATACACCTTTGCTCTTTTATTAGCATTATCCCGTAGAATTTATGATGCATATTATCAAGTTGCGCACGATTATTCCTTTTCAAATGAACATTTACAAGGGTTTGATCTTGCGGGGAAAGTACTAGGTGTAGTTGGAACTGGTAATATAGGGAGGCATGTAATTCGTATTGCAAACGGTTTTAATATGGAAATACTTGCTTGTGATAAGAAGGAAAATAAAGAATTTGCTAAACAATTTAATTTTGAATATTTATCTTTTAATGAACTGATTAAAAAATCGGATATTCTAACTTTTCATGTACCACTTATTAAAGAAACGTATCATATGATTAATCTTGATAATATTGATTTATTAAAACAGGGAAGCTATTTAATTAATACAGCACGAGGTGGTATTATTCAAACTGATGCATTGGTAAAAGCATTAAATGAAGGAATTATAGCAGGTGCGGCGCTTGATGTTTTAGAAGAAGAAAATTTTACAAAAGAACCATTAGCATTACTCTTTGAGCAGCATCCAGAATACAAACAATTAAAAAATATTTTAGAAAATCATGTTTTAATAGAACATCCCCGCGTTATTGTAACTCCACATAATGCTTTTAACTCCTATCAGGCTTTAGAACGTCTTATAAAGCTTAGTATTGAAAATATTAATAAATGGAAGAGTGGAAATCCAATTAATATAGTGCAATTATAAAACGGTTTTAAAATTATTCTTGCGAGCTTGATGCGCTCGTGATATATATGAGATAAAAAAAGGAGCTTAATGATTAGCAGTTATTTTTTTCAATTTTTGTTTATTATATTAAGCTCAATTTCCTGTTTTGCACAGGTATGTGTACCTTCAATGAGCCGTTTTTCTTCAATAGGTTATTCAAAAATATCTTTAGGTCAGCAACTACTTCAAGTAATTAAGCAAGGTAGCCCTGAAAAATTCAAATCTCTTTTAATGCAAGCAGTACAGCAAAATCGCGGCAATAAGCAAGCATTTTTTGAAGTAATTAATACACGAGATGAAAATACATATAATATTCTTCATTTTACTACTCTAATTGGAGATCTAGAAAATATAGCTGCGATATTTGATGCACTTAAACAATTTTATGGTAATGATAAACAGGGGCTTTTTAAGTACTTGGATGCTCGAGATAAATATGGGCTGAATGTGCTTGGCTTTGCTGAATATAATGCTGATAAAAGAACGATGCAATTAGTGCTTACAAGAACGATGCAATTAATTGGCGAAGATAAAGAACTTTTTTTTAAATTTATGAATGCACAAGATTCACGTGGTTGGCGTCCTTTATTAAATGCTGCAGATGATGCCGAATCAGATAATATGCAGCTTATGGTTCAAATAACAGCGCATGTTTTAGGTCAAGATTCTCAATTTTTTTTGGATTTTCTTAATGCCAAAGATTTTGAAGGATACACAGCTCTTGATTCAGTAAGAACTTTTCCTGATGAGCTTTTCTTGAAAAAATTTGGTGCAAAAAAAGGGAAAGAAGACATAGAAAGTGAAGAATTAAAAGAGGCTGATAGATATGGACGAATACTAATAGAATCTAGTAATCGCTCTAATTTTGCATTATTTGAGAAAACACTCAAAGAAGCTCTGGCAAAATTTAAAGATCAAAAACATATGTTATTTCACTTTCTTTATATTCGTGATGATGCAGGTTGGACCTCACTTATTAATGCTGCTACTGATGGTCAGTATGAATATGTTAAAATACTTTTGGAGGCAATAGAAGAACTTGCAATGCATGAAAAAGAACTTATTTTCCATGTTTTAAGCGCAACTGATTTTCAAGGAAGAACAGCACTTCACTTAGCATTATTAAGGCATCATTATGATATTGCTCACCTTTTGATTGATGCGATTATTAAATATTCTGATAATACCGCATTACTTTTAGCAATATTGAATACGCCAAATGAATTTAATGGTTTTACTCCTTTAATTACGGCAGTCTACAGTGGGTATCAATTTGATGTAAAAGGTTATGAGAATACTAAGCTCATAATTGAAAAAATAAAACAAGTTTTAGATAAAAATTCTCGTATGTTTTGGCTCTTTATGAATGCTCGAGATTATAATGGCTGGACTCCACTTGCATATGCTGCAGATGATCGTATACGTGCATTATTAAAATCATATGGCGCAATTGATACTACAATGCCTAAAATCTATGGTGTAACTAATTTTGAAAGTCTTGCACGCAATATGGGTATCTGATTTTGAATATTTCAAGTTTGCAATTTATTCTTCAAGGGTATTGACGCTTTATTAAAAAAAAGTAGTCTATAAGGAATACAATTGGCGAAAGTAACCTATAAATTGAAAGGTCTTAATGAATAACCGATATTTTAATAGCTTATTAATGCTTTTAATAATCAATATAATGAGTGTTTTATATATTAATGCAGAAACTGCAGCTCAAGGGATTAAAAAAGAAGATACTATACAAATGACTAAAGATGAAATTCAGACCATAGTTCGTGAAGAAATGGAAAAATCTTTTGCCTATTTTGATCCTTTTAAAATTTTAGAAAGATCCTTAGAATATAAAGATGAAGTAAGAAAAATAGAAAAAGAGCTTGATTCACGCAAGCAACAATTGAAATCACTTGAAGAAACAGCCATGAAAAGAAAAACAGAATTAGAAACTATGGCTAATGCGCTGAGTGAAAGCGCAAAAGAGCGTAAAAAAGAAGAGATGGGGAATTTAGAAGCGCAATATCGCATTAAAGCACAGGGCGCCCAAGAATATGCAGAAAATGCTGAACAAAAAGCACGCATGAAAGTATTGCGCACTATTCAGATAGAAGCGGAAGCTTTGGCAAAAGAAGAAGGCCGTATGGTAGTTCTAGCTGGTGGGGTAGTATATGGGGTAAAACCAATTGATCTTACCGAAAAAATACTCGAACGTATTAATACTAAATATCGTGCGAGTAAAGAAAAAAATAAAAATGAAGGTATGAAAAAACCAGCAGTTACTCCTGCTGCCTAATAAAATAAAAATTGAGTATATAAGAGCGGCTAGAACTAACTAGTCGCTCTTTTTATTTAATGAAGGATAATCGATGCAAAAAGATGACATTAAAGCGATAATTGGATTAGGTAACCCAGGAGAGAAGCACTATAACAATCGTCACAATATTGGTTTCCGTATTTTAGATGCGCTCGCAGAAGCACACACGGCTTATTGGCAAGAAAAAGATAATATGCTTACTGCCGAAGTTCAACATGGCAATAGAAAAGTAATTTTAGTTAAACCACAAACATTCATGAATTCTTCCAGTAAGGTACTTCCTTTTTTATTAAAAAAAGGAATAAAGCCAGAAAACATTCTAGTAGTTCATGATGAATTAGAACTTGCTTTAGGAGTTATAAAAATAAAATTTGGAGGAAGTGCCAAAGGGCATAATGGCTTACGTTCAATAATTGAGGTTATTGGTAAAGAATTCTATAGATTATGTTTTGGTATAGGACGGCCTAAAAATAAAGAAGAGGTTTCAGAATATGTTCTTTCTAATTTTCAAGAAGATCCTGCTGAACTTGAATTTCAGATTGGAAAAGCAGTAACAAAAATTGGCGAACTTTTTGATTCCGAAAAATAATTAAATCATGAATAATATCAAAGTTGGATGTGAAATTTTTGTAATAAAAAATAAATCTGTTTTGCTCGGAAAAAGAAAAAAAATTGTTATGGTGAAGGGATGTGGGGATTACCTGGTGGACATTTAGAATATGGTGAATCTATAATATAGTGCGCCCAAAGAGAACTTAAAGAAGAGATTGGTTTTGAAAAAATAGAGTTAAAGTTAATTTCAATAATAGAAAAAATTGATGAAAGAGGTCATTATATTCATATATCATTTATATCAGAGAGGTTTTCTGGTGAAATACAATGTCTGGAGCCCAACTTTTGCTACGAGTGGAAATTTTTTGACATATCAAATCTACCGCACAATATATTTAAACCACATCAAAAAATCTTTAAAAACTATTTTAGAAATACTATATATCTTGAAAAAGAATAAAACATAACAAAATGCAAAAATTACATACTATTGATAATATTTTCTTATTTTTTCAACCAAGCAACGATTCCTTCTTTTAATTGATTAATATCAATTGCAGGACCGCCACCTTGCAAGGTTCCTTTTTTGCCACCACCACGTAATTCAAAAGTATCTTTTAGCCATGTTGCAAACGCTTTTAAATTGATTTGTGATTCAAATTGATCAGCCAAAATACAATAAAAGCTACTGCGCTCATCATGAGTTGATAATAAGAAGTAAAACCCGGGTTTTTGTGTATTAAGCGCTTGTGCAATTTCTTTTAAATCTTCTGCGCTAGAATCTTCTATAGCAAAGATGCCAACAGGGATATTATTAATTTTAATTACTTGTTCAAGCCATGTTGCAAGTTGTGCTTTCCAGCTTTGTTTTTTCAATTTTTTAATAGTGTTAAGTGTTTGCTTGAATTGTTCTTGTTGCCGTTCTACTGCTTGCAGTACTTCATGCTGTGGTACTTTAAATTCTTGGCTTAGTTTTTTTACTGTGGTAAATGTTTCTTGAAATAACTCAATTGCTTTAACACCAGTAACGGCAAAGATTCTTCGCTGACCGGCAGATAAAGCTGATTCTTCTGTAATTTTAAAACAACCAATATCACCCGTTGCTTGCACATGCGTGCCGCCGCAAAGTTCCATCGAAAAACTTGGAATATCAATAACTCGTACTTCTTCTGGATTATATTTTTCTCCAAAAATTGCAATAACGCCCTTATTAACGGCATTTTGATAAGAAGTATAATAAATATTAAGTGGAATATTTTCACGAATTTTTTGATTTACTTTATCTTCAACTATTTTGATTTGTTCTGGAGTCATAGTGCCATGATAAGTAAAATCAAAACGTAAATAATCTGGATGAACGAGCGATCCTGATTGTTTTACTTCTTTACCAAGCACTTCTATAAGTGCGGCTTGCAATAAATGAGTAGCAGTATGATTATTCATCACATTGAGACGAAATTTTTTATCAACAAGAGCAGTAACGGTATCATCGATTGATATAGTTTTCGGTGCAACAATTTGCACTGCTATAGCATTTTCTATGCGTTGAAGATTAAGAATTGGTGTTTTTGTAGAATTAATTTGAATCCATCCTTGATCGCTAACTTGGCCTCCTTTTTCAACATAGAAAGGTGATTCTTGCATAATAATCCAACCAGATTCACCTTCATTTAATTTTTTAACGAGTTGGTTATCATAAATAATGCTTAATATTTTTGAGGTGGTCTCAAGTTTTTCATAACCAACAAAATTAGTTTTTACCGATTCTTCTAGATCGATAGCATCAAAGCGTTCTTTGGTGATTTTGCCACCTGATCGTTCTCTTTGTATTTCCATATGTTTTTCAAAACCTTCTATATCAACAGTAAAGCCATGCTCATGTGCAATAACTTTGGTTAATTCTAAAGGAAAACCAAATGTATCATACAGTTTAAATGCTTGAGCTCCTGAAATAATTTTTCTATCTTTTGATTCTTCAAAATAACGTTCTAATATATTTTGACCATATATGAGATTCTGTGCAAATTTTTCTACTTCGATGGTCAATAAATGTTTAATCGCTTTTTCAGCAGGTTTAAGTTCAGGATAAATAGAGTTCATTTCTTGAATTACCGATTGTGCAATTTCGGGAAAAATATTTTTATCAGTTAACTTCTGCGCAAATAATGCAGCACGTCGAATAATTTTACGTAATACATAACCACGTCCTTCGTTAGATGGTGTAACACCATCGGCAATTAAAAATGTTGATGAGCGAACGTGATCGGCTAATACATTGAATGCAGCTTGCTGCTCTTTAGTTGCTTTTTGATACCTAATATTGGTTAAATTTTCAATAGTATTAATAATATTTTCAAATAAATCGATTTCAAATAACGATTTCTTTTCTTGGACTATTAAACATAACCGTTCAAGCCCCATGCCGGTATCAACACCTTTTTGTTTTAAAGGAACATCAGAACCATCAGCTTGCCGATCATATTGCATGAATACTAAATTCCATACTTCTAAATAACGATCACAATCACATCCTGGCGCACAACTTATTTTTCCACAACCAAACTCAATGCCACGATCAACATAAATTTCGGTACATGGCCCGCACGGGCCGGTATCACCCATTTGCCAGAAATTATCGGCTTCGCCTAATCTTGAAATTTGTGCTTTTGGGAGGCCTATTTGTTGTAGCCAAATATCATATGCTTCATCATCTTCTCGAAATACGGTGGCATACATATTTTTTGGATCAAATGCCATTTCTTTTGTAAGAAAATCCCAAGCAAATTGAATAGCCTCTTTTTTAAAGTAATCACCAAAGGAAAAGTTTCCCATCATTTCAAAAAAGGTAAGATGACGATTAGTAAAGCCAACATTATCAAGATCGCTATGCTTTCCTCCTGCCCGCATGCATTTTTGAATTGAAACTGCTCTGGTATAACTCCTGGTTTCTTTACCAAGAAAAATATCTTTGAATTGATTCATTCCTGCGTTGGTAAATAATAAAGACGGATCTTGGGCTGGAATTAATGAAGAGCTGGCAACTTTGGTATGGCCATTCTTGATAAAAAAGTCGAAAAATTTTTTGCGTATTTCAGATGATTTCATTGGTTTCCTTTAGACCCGGCAGCTATTTTTTAAAATAGGTAGTACTTTAATAATAGTATAAACCAATCTTATACTCTTTTCTACTGAGCCATTTCGCTTTTTTTTTCAAAAAAATTAATTATTAAATCTGAAGTGCTTCAAAATGAGGTTTTAGTTTTTTATAGAGTTCCTGCAAATCAACTGAAATTTGCTTAGTTTGAGCAAGTAAAGGAAGGAAGTTCGTATCTCCTAACCATCTAGGTAGTACATGTTGATGTAAATGAGAAGGGATACCCGCACCACCAGCTTTTCCTAAATTAAGACCGACATTAATTCCTTGAGCTTCGAGCACGTTTTGTAAAATAATGATGCTTTCATGAGTAAGTTCAATAAGTTCAGCGCGAGCTTGCTTGCTAATATCTTTAAGGCAATTTTTATGCTCCAAAGATACAATTAAAAGATGTCCTGCATTATATGGATATAAATTGAGCATAATCGCGTGATGCTTAAACCGTTTAAAAATAAAATGTTTTTCATCATTATTAGTTGCAAGTTGTGTGCAAAAAACACAATCTTCTTTAAGGGTATCTTCACTTTTGCCCCGTAAAACTTTATGAACATATTTATTTCTCCACGGTGCATACAGAATTTCCATGTGATTTAATTCCTTTATAATTTTCAAAAATGAGCCAAAGCCAAAATGTTAAAGATAAAATTATGATAAGTGGTTCAGCAGGCATGCGCAGCCGGGCATAACCAAATCCACCGGTCATAAAAACAAGACCTCCAATCATTAGTCCTGTTTTTATCCATAATAATTGTAGTTTTTTTATTTCTAAAGTTTTTTGTTTTTGCCACGAATAATATATTAAAAAAATTAAGATTCCACCAAAAATGCCAAGCCAAATAAAAATATAAAACAATGCTTCCAGCCAACACAAAAAACGCATTAGCCAATGCATAGGTTGTTTATATAAACACAGTTGTAATTTTTCAGTTAAAAATTCTTCAAGAGGATCATAAGTATAAGAATTGTTAGCAAATGCTACAAGTTGACTACCATATAAATCAAAAGTAGTTTTTGCTGCTTCTTTACACCAATCAATCAAAAAAAACATTGGATATTTTTTTATCCAAGGAAGTGCTATTTGGCCACATATTAGTTCTTGTGGAACTACTAAATCTGGAGTAATAATTTTGCACAGTTCTTCTTGCTTTGATAATTCTTTGCTGACATTATACGTTAAATATTTAATACATTGATCAAGTGGTTTATTTGAAATACGCCGTAATATTTTTGGTGCTGAAAATGCAAGTAAGTATGGGCCACTCATTGGGCAAAAAAAACATTTACCCGTAAAATTATAATTACGTATGTACCATGGGCTTAAAAAAAGAAAAAACATACTTAAAAACAAGCAAATTTTTAAAACCTTTTTTTGCCAATTATCATTTGCTAAAAGCAAAATAAAACTTGCAATAACTGCGATGAAAATACCATTCGGACGCAGCCAAGTATATAACCCTAAACTTAGAGCTGCAAATGTTATCCAAAGCAAACTATTTTGTTGATTACATTTGAGTTGCCCAATAATGCAAAAACTGGTGTAAAATAAAAGTAAAAATGCAAAGAAAAAAAGTATAGCGAGTGCATCAGTCAATAAATAACAACTGGCAAGAATAAAACCGATATGAAAAACAAAAATCCACGCAACAATCCATGAAAGCAATAGTGAACTTGTCAAAAGAAACGCGAGAAAGAATGTTAAAATTGGAGTAAAAGAACACAAAAAAATTTGAAACCAAATTGTTGTCTTTTGCGCGGATTCCCAAGCATTAAATTGCATATTTTTTATATCATACCAATTATAAAACCATGATAAATATACTGGATAACCTGGCGTTCGCCAAAAGATAGGTTTGGCTGTTTGTGGATGATGCATGGCACCTTTTAAAGAAAGCATTACAGTGCAAATATGATAATCCATTGAATCTGCTTGGCGATAACGTTCATGGTGTTGTATATAAAAGAAAAAAACAGTAGCACGAATTAAAAAAGCAACAATAAATAAAATTAATAAGTTTTTCCATGAATATGATGATTGCACGGCGGCTCCTTTTTTTTGTGCAAATTCAAGATAATCATAGCAATGAAAAATTTTAATGGAAGCTATATCGAAGATACTAACTACTCAGTAATCTATATTTTATGAAAAAGTCTTATTTGTTTAAGACTAATAAGAAAATTAATTCTTGCAAAATATTGATCATTGTTAAAAATTATCTTTTATTTTTTAAATTGTTTTTAAAAGAAAAAGCAATTTGCATGAAAACAAAAAACATACTTTTTATTGCTTAACTCAATGTTTAAATTGCAAAGCGAAATTGTTAAATTGTTCAAAATGCCGTCTAGATCATATTTAACATAAAGTTTTTGTTTACATTTTGTTTTTTTACCGTACATTTAGCATGTAATCTTAGGGGTGTAGATTTGAAGCCAAGGAATAGGCCTATTCTTTTGATTTAAGTTTTAAATATTTATTATTTTTATAGTAAAATAAGGGTCAAATGAAAATCAAATATAGCTTTGTATTGTTAACTTTCTTTTCCATAAATGCTATGGAAATCGTACAATCTTCAAATAGTTTTGTTAATTTTCCAGTATTTGCGCCTACCAGGTTAGGAGAAGTTAAGCTCTTGCATGATGGCAAAGATTTTTTTGTGTATAAAGAAGATATGATTAAGCGCATACAGCCTGGAAGAATTGATAAAGTATTAAGAAGGGCTTGTCCTGAAAGCTTGCTTGCATTAGAAGATAAGTTATGTCTTTCATTGAATGAATCTGAAGAAGGTGAATATTCACTTGATGGCTATATAAAAGTTAATGGCGGTGGAATTCCATTTGCTTGTTTATTTGCAGCTGTTCCTCAATTAGTAGGAAAAGTTTTGCCGGCAATTGCTGCTTCAAAAATGATAGGTAAACTTATTAGTAAATTTTCTTCTGAAAAGAAACATGGTGCAAGTAGCTCATTGGGTATGTTGAGAGATGCCATTAGTTCTGCAGGAGTTACGAATGAATTTTTATCTAAAGCACGTACACAAGCAGAATTAATTCGTGAAAACTTTAGTAGTGCAATGGATTTTATACCGGGTGGGCCTGCAGCAAAGGAAGTAGTTTCATCAACAGCAAGCAATGTTAGTAAAAGGCTTGTTCCATATATTCCATTTATTACTATAAATGGTCAACCAATAGCTGAAGGAACGAGAACTGCACTAACTGCGGCACATCTTACACAGACAGCAGCTTTAAATGCAGTGGGAAGTGCAGTAGTTGATCAAGTTGGCGCTCAAAATATAGTAGCATTTACTGCTAATACGGCAACTGCTACTAATAATATTTCATGGGCGGCTTATTCTAAATTTATAGATAAACTTTCTGAGGCAGGATGGAATTTAGGCATGAGAATACATATTCCTCTTCCTGGGTTATGGTGGTTATAATAAAATATGAATTTTAAACACGATACTTGTGCAGAATATTTTATTTGGTGGCTTAAAACGTTTATTATAGTATGGCTTTGTAATTTTTTTATGCATATTTATACCTATAATGAATCAATAATAATTAATCTAAATACAATTAAATGGGATTTATTTTTCTTGATATTTGGGGGTATTTTTATAGCAATAACATTTAAGTGTATTGATTATTTAAATTCCTAAGTAATTGTATATTGATTATAGAACTTTTTTTGCATGTCCTTACGTAGTGATTTACATTGCTACGTAAGGCCTAATAAAGGACAAAATGATTCCTGAATTAAAAGTTGAAATTGCTACTGCCTTATTACTTTATTTTTTCATTTCCAGCTTATATTTTTTATTTAGTGCATGTTTAAATCCTATAATTATTACTTATCAACATGTAATAATATATTTATTTTCATTTTTTATGATGGGTTTTATAGCTTATTTGAAATGGTTATATGTTTATTTTGAAGAAAAATAATTTTTATAGATTTTTATTTTCAGCAGTACTTATTTCTTTTTTTGGATATTCTCATATATGGTTTAATAATTTTTGTGGCTTCAATCTCGAATTACCCCTTACAGATGAATATTTTATTTTATTTTTACTCTTTTTCTTAAATATACAAAAACCATATCAATTAAATGATAGAGGAAGAATAGTATGCAATTAAGTAATCGTTATCTATCTTTTGTAGTAGTTTTTACTACTGGTACTTTTTTAAAAATGCTTTTTTATAAAATGGGTATTAATAAGGAAGCAACAGGGTTTATTTCTATTTCCAACCCTATAATTACTATTCTTTCTCTATCAATAGGTCCTTGCTTACTGTATTGGTGGCGAGAGAATAAAGAGAGCTTTATGAGTAAAAAGAAAATTAAGAATTTTTTCTCTAAAATATTCAGGATATGGTTAATAGGTTGCACAACTAAATTTGTATTAATAGTAGCAAATATATCTGTTTCAGACATAACTTCATTGTATGCACTTTTAATAACAAATTTATTTATGTTTGCGTTTCTGGATTATCAAGATAGGAAAATTAATCATGCATAACAGAATACAAAAAGTCTTAGATAGAGCTATACCAGAAATCAAAGATGCGATTACTTATTCTTCAATAGCAATTGTATGGGCATTGTGTCTTTTGAGTATGCGGGCTTATTGTTTTGAAGAACCGGCATTCAGTATATCTCATGAATATACGCTCTTTTATTTAACGTATTTGGCAGTGTTTAGTGTGTATTGTGTAATACGTGATTTATTTTTTAGTACAGGTACTGTATGTAGCAGAAATAATGTGCCAACATCTTAAAATAATAAAAATTAACATGAGAAATTTGTTGCAAGTATTCACAGAGCATCTTCAATTAACATTATTGTGTATAATAATACTTGTTGTATGTTATGCCAATGAAGAATTAACTAAATTTAGTTATAATTTTGAAAATAAATACTTTGCTATTTTTATGTTATTTTTTTGGTTTGTTATTATGCCAAGTATTATTTGTTATTATCAATTTCTTTAATATGGCATATTTAGTTATTTACTTTAGGTTTTTTATATGAATCATACACTGCGATGGTTGTTGCAGTGTATGAAAAAATTGTTCTTAGCTTAAGTATTTGATTCTTAGAATGGATACATTGATATTAAGCAATTAAGTGATGGCAAATACAAACTTAATTCATATATACGTGGTGTTGGTGGTGGTCCACTTGCTGCAAAAGCAGCAGAATATGCTGCATACATAGCGGCAATACCTCATGAACCATTTTTACCTCTACATCATGCTGAAATTATGGCGGGTATAGAAGCAGCGGCTATGACGGCATACTCCGCAGCAATGCTGATACCTGGTCCTTAAGCATAAAAAATAGTATAAATAAGGAATAATAAATGACTCTTGTTCAAGCTTTTTTAAAACAATTAATATTTGCCTTATGTTTTATATTGTACTTATCATTAACTTGTATTATGCGGGGCGATAACGAGATGACAAGCATATTGCCTGAGGCGGATAGAAATATTTATTTTTTATTATTTATACTATTTTTTTGGTTTGGCTTAGGAACATTGTGGCGGCAATGGAGTGAACTTCCTTTATTGGGAATATGGAGTTATTTATATAATGCTATTTAAACTTAGAAGCATTAGAAATAATTTTAGCGGTATCAATAGAAACAATGTAGGAGCTATAGAATTTAAAAAAAATATGATTCATTTTACTGGTTCATTTTGGTTGTTTGATAAATTAGGAGAACAAGCGCTACTTACTCATCATGCGAAATTAGATAAATGGTTTCAATTTGGGTGGTCATTGTGGTGGAAATCCAGATGTTTTAGCAGTAGCACTGCGTGAAGCATAAGAAGAGTCTTGTATAAAAGGAATAAAAGTAGTATAAAATAGTATTTTTGATATTGATATTCCTTATAACTATCCAATAAAGATTTTGCTTGCTTATTTGTTTATGCTATGTTTGAGCGATGAATAAAAAGATTATTAAGGAGAGTGTTAAGGTTGTTTATGATTAAACCTATTGTGCTTATTATTGGTACCCGTCCCGAGGGTATCAAAATGATTCCCGTATATTTTGCGCTCAAAGATGCAGGGATGCCAGTTATTATTTGTTCTACTTGGCAGCACAATGAATTATTATCAGAAGTTTATAGCTTATTTAATATAAAACCTGAAATAAATTTTGATATTATGCGTCCGGGCCAAGATTTATTTTATCTGACACAAGAAATTTTAATAAAAATAAAAAAAGTATTTCAAGAAATTAATCCGTCACTAGTTTTAGTGCAAGGAGATACAACTTCTGCTATGACTGCTGCATTAGCCGCTTTTTATTTACATATTCCAGTTGGTCATATTGAAGCAGGATTGCGTACCGCATTTATTAATAATCCATTTCCTGAAGAATTTAATCGACGAGTAATAAGCATGGTTGCACAATATCATTTTGCCCCTACTCAAGATGCAGAAAAAAATTTGCATGCGGAAAAAATTAATCCAGCAACTATTTTTTGCACAGGTAATACGGTAGTTGATGCGTTATTTATAATGAAAAAAAAAATTGAAAAACAAGAGATCATAATTGATAAAAGTATTACTGATATTATTGAAACAACAAAAAAAAATAAAAAAAAATTAATTTTATTAACAGTGCATCGTAGAGAATCTTTTTCTGAAGGTATAAGAGATATATTAAAAGCAGTAAAGTCATTTGCTCGTAGAAATGATGAAGTCATATTCTTTTACCCGTATCATCCAAATCCAAACGTTACGAAAATTATTCAAGAAATAGATTTAGTAAGCGAACCAAATATTTTTTTATCACCACCAGTCAGCTATAAAGAATTGGTATACCTTCTATTGAATAGTGATATAGTTGCTACTGATTCTGGTGGAATTTGTGAAGAAGCAGTTAGTTTAAAAAAACCAGTATTAATATTGCGTAATGAAACTGAACGAGTTGAAGCCATTAAGGCTGGTCTAGCTTATTTAGTTGGTACGCAACAAAAAAATGTAGAAGATTATTTGGGAAGGTTTATGCAAAAAACAAATTCGCTAAATAAGAAAAATACAACTATATTTGGTGATGGTTTTGCAGCAAAAAAAATAGCTGCTATTCTAAAAGATGCTTTTAAATGTTCTCAGTTTTTGAATAAGGATATAAAACAGTCAACGATATAAAGGTAATTCAAAAAAAGGATTGAGTATGAAAAAAGTCTGTGTTATTGGACTTGGATATATCGGATTACCAACTTCTTTAATCGCGGCAGAATATGGTTTTGACGTGATTGGCTTTGATGTAGATCAAGATCGGGTTGCACGCATTAATATAGCAGATCCGGTTATTGAGGAACCAGAAATCAAAGAAAAATTAAAAAATATTTTAGCTAAAAAAAAGTTTCATGCTACAACCAAAATTCAAGAAGCCGATTATTTTATAATTGCGGTGCCAACACCATTTTTAAAAGATAAAAAGGCAGATCTTTCTTATGTTTGGGATGCAGTAGATTCAATAAGCCTTGTATTAAAAAAAGGGGCTGTTGTTATCTTAGAATCAACCGTTCCAGTTGGAGCAACGGCACAGTTAGCACAAAAATTAGAACAAAAAACGTTATTAAAAGCAGGCATCGATTTTTTTGTTGCGCATTGCCCAGAACGAGTTTTGCCTGGTAATATTTTTCATGAACTAGTACATAATCCTCGTATTATTGGTGGTATTAATGAAGAATCGGTTGATCAGACAAAAGAGTTTTATAAAAAATTTGTCAAAGCATCTTTGTATTTAACAAATGCTACTACTGCTGAAATGGTTAAATTGGTAGAAAATAGCTCCCGGGATGTATCCATTGCTTTTGCAAATCAAATAGCAGCCATGGCATATAAAGCAGGGCTTAATCCATTTGAGGTGATTGAATTAGCAAACAAGCATCCACGAGTTGATATTTTAAATCCATCATGTGGCGTTGGTGGTCATTGTATTGCTGTAGATCCATGGTTCTTAATTGAGACCTTTCCTGAGCAAACACAATTACTAAAGGCTGCTCGTGAAATAAATGATTTAAAGCCTTTGCAAGTTGTTAAAGCAACGAAAAAATCTGTTGAAGAATGGAAAAAAGATAATAAAAATCATATGCCCTGCAAAGTTCTTATTCTTGGCTTAACGTACAAACCAAATATTGATGATTTGCGTGAATCGCCAGCTCTGCAAATTGCAAAGCAATTATCTCAAGATACCGACATAGATTTGCTTATTTGTGAGCCATTTGTAAAAAATGAAACTATTAATACCTTATTTGGGAAATATTCAATCTCATTTAAAGAAGGATTAGAACAATCAAATATTATTCTTTGTTTAGTAAATCATACACCATTTAAAATTATAAATAGTGCCACGATATCAAATAAAATGATTCTTGATTATTGTGGTCTTTTATATAAACCGCACATAAAAAACCAAGATCAGGAGCAGCTTTTTTGGCCAGCCAGTACGGTATCAATAAAGCCTATAATTGATCATGTCCAAGGAGATTTATAAATGAGACAAGTATTTTTAGAAAAAGGCTTAGTAAAAATTAAAGAAGTCTGTGAACCACTTTTAGATGATAATATCGTATTAGTTTCGGTGCGATATTCTTGTATCAGTCCTGGAACTGAAGGATCTACTATTGCACAAGCCCAAGGAAATGTTTTAAGTAATTTACCATTAAAATTACCAAAAGTTTTAGTTTCATTGGCTCAACATGGTATCGAAGGCACTAAAGCCTTAATACGAGAACGATTAGCAGGAAATTTGCAATCACTGGGCTACTCTTGTTCAGGGAAAGTAATTGCAGTTGGCAAAAAAGTAACACGCTTTAGGGCAGGTGACCTTGTTGCATGCGCTGGCGCAGGATATGCGCATCATGCAGACGTTGTTGCAGTTCCTGAAAATTTAGTAGTTCTTGTGCGTGATGAAAAAAATTTACATGATGCAAGTATGACTACGCTTGGTGCTATTGCAATGCAAGGAGTACGGCGTGCACAAGTGCAAATTGGTGATGTAGTATGCGTACAGGGGCTTGGCCTTCTTGGGCAATTAACTATTCAAATGCTTAAACATGCAGGATGTACTGTTATTGGCATTGATCTTATAAAAGAAAGATTGACTCTTGCCAAAAAGTTGGGAGCTGACGTTGTATTACATGCAACCGATGACAATGTTAAAAATGAAATTAATTTTATTACTACACATTATGGTGTTGATTGTACCATAATTACTGCAGGCTCTAAAAGTGATAGTATCGTACAACAAGCAATGGAAATTACACGTAAAAAAGGCCGCGTAGTAGTAGTTGGCGATGTTGGATTGCATTTACAACGAAGTCCATTTTATCAAAAAGAAATTGATTTTCTTATTTCATGCTCATATGGTCCTGGAAGATATGATAATGCCTATGAGCAAAAAGGAATTGATTATCCATATCCTTATGTTCGTTGGACAGAAAATAGAAACATGCAAGCATTTGTACAACTTATTGAAAAAAAACATATTGATATACAAAGTTTAATTTCTCAAACAATTAATATTGATGAAGTTAATACGGCATATGATCAATTAAAACAGCAACAAACATTGGCAATTATTTTATCTTATGAAGATCAACTCGCAGTAGAAACTCCAAATGAAAATGTTAAAGATGTTAAACTTGATGAGGAAAATAAATTAGTTAATTTTAAGCCAGCAATTAAAGATACCATCCGTGTAGGAGTAATTGGTGCCGGTGGATTTGCAAAAGTAAAATTAATGCCAATTATTTCACGTATTAAAAATATCAAGATTAATGCAATTGTAGATTCAAATGCGGCTAATTCAATCACGACCTCTAAGGTTTATGCGGCAGCAAAAGCGCTTACTCATGATACCAAATTATTTGAAGAAGATTTGGTAGATGCAGTATTAATTGCATCACCACATAAATATCACTGTGACCAAGCTCTTTCGGCATTACAAAATGGTAAAGCAGTTTTTTTGGAAAAACCAATGGTTACAGATTTTGAACAACTCAATAAATTTAAAGCACTTTTTAGTTCGTATCCAAACATGCCATTTTGCGTTGATTATAATCGCTCATTTGCGCCATTTATGCAAAAAATTAAAACCTTTGTGACAGAACGTAAGTCACCGCTGGTTATTCAATATCGTATGAATGCAGGTTTTATTCCAAAAGATCATTGGATTCAAACAGAAATAGGTGCAGGGCGTATTATCGGTGAAGCGTGTCATATTTTTGACTTATTTTATTATTTGACTGATTCAGAGCCTGTTTCAGTGTCAGTTGAAACAATAAAACCTTCAACAGAAAATATTTTTCCTACCGATAATTTTTCGGCTCAATTTAGTTTTGCTGATGGTTCACTTTGTACATTATTATATACTTCATTAGGACATAAAGAAGTAAGCAAAGAACGTATGGAATTATTTTTTGATTCAAAAACAATATTAATGGATGATTACAAAGTACTCCAAGGTTATGGCTTATCTAGTACGCTTAATGAAAAAGTTATGATTCAAGATAAAGGGCATGAAAATTTATTAAAAGAATTTTTCAATGCACTAAAAAAAGATCAATTTATCCCACCAATTACGCAAAAGCGTCTTGAACGGGTTGCTGAAATAACTTTAATTGTTGATCAACTTGCATGCCAAGGAGGCGGAGAAGCTGCACTATGATGCAAGTATCGCATAAAAATATATATATTTTTTGCATTATTTTTTATGTTTTTGCTTCTTTTTTTCTTTATTTTATTGCTGCAAATAATTATGATGCACATTTAGATTTGGATTCTCCTGGCTACATTCGTGTTGCACAGCAATTTGCACAGTCAAATATATTAATTGATCCTGCACGAGGAAATATTATTCCTGTGCAGACGGTGGGGTATCCATTATTTTTAGGTGTTATTTATAAGTTATTTGGTCAGAATTTTAGTTTTATAATTATATTACAGGTCCTTTTAAGCATGGGCATTGCTTGGTTATTATATTCAATAGCTTTCATGCTTTTTAATGCTGAAGTTGCATTAATTACTGTTATACTTTGGGCAATCAATTTAGGTTATTTGGTTTTTAGTCAATTTATTTTAACTGATATTTTATTAGCAATATTAATTATCGCAGGTTTACAGCGTTTTTTGTCTTTTTTGCTTTTTTCAACCAAAAAAGCTTTGATACAATCGGCAATTATTTTTGGTATATCATTAATTGTTAAGCCTGTAGCATTATTTTATGTATTTATTTTGTATTTTTTCCTTTTATGGAAATATAAAAAAAATATAGTATATGGATTAAAAATTGTTTGCTTATTTGCAATTTGTTTTTACTCATTTGCAGGCAGTTATATGATTTATAATAAATCTATGTTTGGTGCATTTACTATTGCTCCCGTAATGAATGAAAATATTTATTATTATTTTTTAGCACGGATAACAGCACGAGTAGAGAATATTTCATATCCTCAAGCTATTAAGAAAACTGCCCAGTTATTTGAAGGAAAAGATCATAATGATGTTTTCCGATGGCAGTTAGCGCGTGAAAAATTATTTAACTATTTTTTTCAAAAACCCACTCTTGTTATTGGCATATGGCTTAATAATATGCTCAAGACACTTGGTGGTTTTTATACCAGTCAATTAAAATTTTTAGTTAATCCAGCACTTAAAGGAATCTCAACCTCTTTTTTTGAAAAAAATGGTTCGTGGTATGATTGCATAAAAGCTTATATTTTTGATGGCACCAATAATCACTTAGTGCAGAGTATTTCTTTTTTATATTTGATTTGTGTTTTTTTTCAATTTTTTTTAATTATGAGCACATTATGTATTTGTTTAGTACAAGGTAGATTTTTTTTAGCCAGTTTTTTTGGATTAACTATCTTATATTTTGCGTTTATTACTGGCCATGATGGATGTGCTCGATACCGTATAATGTTTGAAGGGCTTTACCTTTTACTTGCTGCACTTGGCATTTGGCTATTATGGGAGTACATTCAACATAGAAAAATTCGAATACCATCTCAGCTCTCATAAAAAAGGAGGGAATATGCAAAAAAATGAAATCTTAGTGTTTATTCCTACGTATAATGAACGAGAAAATGTTGAAAAACTATATCAAGAAATTAAAAAATATAACCAAGCAGTAGATATATTATTTTGTGATGATAATTCACCTGATGGCACCGGAGAAATCTTAGATAATCTTGCACAAAAAGATACTAGTGTTCATGTTATTCATCGATCGGCAAAATTAGGCTTAGGCACTGCACATGTTAAAGCGTTTGAGTTTGCACAACAATATAAATATCGTCATTTGATAACTATGGATGCTGATTTTACTCATCATCCTTCTTATATTTCTGCCATGCTTCAAAAAAAAGATGAGGCAGATATTGTCATCGGTTCTCGTTATGCACATGGTGGTAGTATGAGTGGCTGGGGATCAATACGGCTTCCATTTACTTATTTTTGGCGCAACATGATCAAAAAAGGATTAGGAATGCATTATGATTGTACTGGTGCATTTCGTTTATATAATGTTTCTCAGTTAAAACCAGAATTATATCAAAAATTCAGCTCAAAAGGGTTTTCTTTTTGCATGGAATCTTTATATCGAATGCATCAATCTGGTTTTAAAATTATGGAAGTTCCTATTAAAGCGCATAATCGTATGCACGGCAAATCAAAGCTATCAGTACAAATTATGAAAGAAGTTGCGCTAACTTATTTTAGATTATTATTCGAGCGCAAACCAAGAAAAAAATAAAAATAAATTGGAGTAGTTATGAAGAAGCACCAATATATTGTTATTTTAGCTGGCGGTAAAGGAGAGCGTTTATGGCCACTTAGTCGTGAAAAATGGCCAAAACAATTATTAACAATCGATAATTCTTCTTTGTTAGATCATACTATTGATCGAGTACAATCATTAATCCCTAAAAGTAGATTATTTATTATTACTACGGAATCTCAAAAAAAAACAATAAAAAAATTAGTTGGTCATCGTATTGGTGGAATTATTGTTGAGCCAGAATCATGCAATACGGCACCTGCTATTTTACTTGCTTGTTTAAAAATTTTCGAAAAAGATGCGTATGCAACAATCGGTTTTGTGCCAGCAGACCATTTTATTCCAGATCATAATGCTTTTGCGCAAGAATTTAAACATGCTTTAAACCACGCAACGCAAGAAAATAAAATCATTTTGCTTGGTATCAAGCCTAACTGGGCTGCAACAGGGTATGGTTATATTGAATATGAATATCAAAAAAATAAACTTGATAATATAACGCACAAAGTAATTAGATTTCATGAAAAACCAACGATAAAGACGGCTCAATATTATGGTGGTTTGCCAAATATGCTTTGGAATGCTGGTATGTTTTGTGCAAATATATCAGTATTTTTAAAAGAATTTGAAAAACATGCGCCAAAATTATTAAAAGCAGTACAAGGATATTTAGCTAGTAGCATAGAATATAATCTTTGTGAAAAAATATCAATTGATTATGCATTGCTTGAAAAGAGCACAAATATATCAGTATTGCCAGTGAATTTTTTATGGTCTGATGTGGGTAACCTTGAAATTTTTCTTTCTTTAATTAATCAAAATGTAGCGCAAAAATTACCAATAATAAGTATAAATGCCAAAAATAATATTATTAATATTTCGGATAAATTAGTGGCATTAATTGGAGTAAATAACTTATGTGTTGTAGAGACCAATGATGTATTGCTAATAGTGCAAAGAGATAAGACGGATAAGGTAAAAGATGTGGTTACAAAACTTAAAACACAAAAAAATGAAAAATATTTATAAAACAGTATTCATTTTACTTTTTTTAATAACTCAGATGAAAATAATGTCGAGCCATGAAAATGAAGAGTGTGAAATGAAAAGAAAAAAGGCATTAATTACAGGAGTAACTGGGCAAGATGGTGCTTATTTAGCTGAATTTTTACTCCAAAAAGGTTATGAAGTTCATGGGGTAAAGCGCCGTTCATCATTATTTAATACACAACGTATTGATCATTTGATTCAACGCATAAAAATGGAAAAAGACAAGCAATTTTTTCTTCATTATGGTGATATGACCGATGCTTCAAATCTAATATATTTAGTTCAAAAAATTCAACCTGATGAAATTTATAATTTAGCAGCACAATCCCATGTAAAAGTATCTTTTGAAATGCCTGAATATACTGCACAAGCAGATGCACTTGGTGCATTGCGATTATTAGAAGCAATACGTATTCTTGGTCTGACAAAAAAAATTAAATTTTATCAAGCATCTACTTCCGAACTTTATGGGCGCGTTCAGCAGGTACCTCAAGATGAATTAACGCCATTTTATCCGCGATCTCCCTATAGCGTATCAAAATTATTTGCCTATTGGATGACGGTAAACTATCGCGAATCATATAATATTTTTGCATGCAACGGTATTTTATTTAATCATGAATCACCGATTCGTGGTGAAACATTTGTTACACGAAAAATTACGCGTGGGGTAGCGCGTATAGCATATGGCTTGCAAGATGTTTTATATTTAGGAAATCTTGATGCTAAACGAGATTGGGGCTATGCAAAAGAATATGTAGAAGCAATGTGGTTGATTTTACAATATTATGAACCACAGGATTGGGTCATTGCTACCGGTAAAATACATACTGTACGAGAATTTATTGAACGTGCATTCGATTATGTTGGTATTAAAGTTGAATGGCAAGGATCAGGAATTGATGAAAAAGGATATGATAAAAAAACAGGTAAGTGTTTAGTAGAAATTGATCCGCGTTATTTTCGCCCCACGGAAGTTGATCTTTTGATTGGTAATGCACAAAAAGCTGAAAAATTACTCGGTTGGAAGCCAAAAACTACTTTTGAACAGTTAGTGGATTTAATGGTAGAAGCTGATTTAAAGGAAACGGAAAAAGAATTACATAATAAAGAAATTTTATTTAAGGTAAGTACCAAAGATTCCAACAAACAAGCATATAATTGTGTAAATCAAAAAGAAATATTAAAAAATATGCAAGGGGATTTATGAAACACGATGCTAAAATTTATATCGCAGGACATCGTGGATTAGTTGGTTCAGCATTACTAGAAACATTAAAAAAAAATAATTATAACAATATTATTACTCATGATGTTAATACGTTAGATCTTAGAAATCAGCAAGCAGTCAATGCTTTCTTTGCAAAAGAGCAACCAGAATATATTTTTTTAGCTGCAGCAAAAGTTGGTGGTATAAAGGCCAATACTCAGTACCCAGCCGATTTTATTTATGATAATCTCATGATTGCTGCTAATGTTATTCATGCCGCATATTTGTTTAGCGCGAAAAAATTACTTTTTTTAGGTTCTTCTTGTATTTATCCACGGTTATGCTCGCAGCCTATAAAAGAAGAATATTTATTAACGAATCAATTAGAAAAAACTAATGAGCCATACGCAATTGCTAAAATTGCTGGGCTTAAGCTTTGTGAGTCATATAATAAGCAGTATGGCACAAACTTTATTGCATGTATGCCAACTAATTTATATGGCCCGCGTGATAATTTTGATCTTGAATCTTCCCATGTAATACCAGCACTTATAGCAAAAGTTGATCAAGCAAAAGATAATAAAAATCCATCACTTTTTTTGTGGGGAACCGGAAAACCGCGTAGAGAATTTTTGTATATTGATGATTTAGTCGAAGCACTTTTACATTTAATGAATAATTATAATAAATCAGCACTTATTAATATTGGTACTGGAAAAGATATTTCAATTGCTGAACTAGCAGGGTTCATAAAAGAGATTGTCGGATATAAAGGAAAAATTTGCTTTAATCAAAATCAACTTGATGGTACACCGCAAAAATTATTAAATATTGATCGTATTGCAAAATTAGGTTGGCATGCAAAAACTTCTTTAAAAGAAGGATTGCAAAAAACGTATGAATGGTATTGCATGCATAAAAAATATAAAGAAATATTAATTAAAAGGCCGAATAAAATTGTAAATTCATGAAAAAAATAAATTGGGCAATATTAATTTCATTAACTTTACTAAGTATGAGTTTAATAACTTATCAAGTTTTGATAGATTATGTTGATTTTGATGAATCAATGAAAAAAAATGAATATATGCATATTGTCAAACAAAATAATTTTTTTGAGCGAACTTACAATTTATTGAAACAATTGTACGAGAAAAATAATCCACAAAAAATAAAACAGAATAATACAATACGTATTCCAAAAATTATTCATCAAATCTGGCTCGGTAGCCCGTTTCCCGAAAAATATAAGCAATGGCAAGCAAGCTGGAAAGAGAAACATTCTGATTGGGATTATAAATTATGGACGGATGCAGATGTAGCTACTTTTAATTTTATAAATAAGAAATTATTTGATGCTGCAACTAATTATGGTGAAAAATCTGATATCTGGCGTTATGAAATTTTGGAGCAATATGGCGGAGTATATGTGGATACTGATTTTGAATGTTTAAAAGCTTTAGATATTTTACATTATATGTATGATTTTTATATTGGTATTCAACCATTAGATACTAATATAGTTCAATTAGGTATAGGCATTATTGGTTCAATTCCGCATCACCCATTACTCAAGCAAGCGATAAAGCAATTACCAGTTTATCAAAGCAAAAAACAAATCATTCTTAAGACAGGTCCAATTTTTTTTACTAACATTTTCTTGAACTATATGAATCGATTTGACTATCTTGATATTGCATTACCAGCAACTTATTTTTATCCATTGGGTTATATAAAAAAAGATGATGGATGGCAAAAATCAGAATCATTTGCAGTGCATCATTGGGAAGGTAGTTGGTTAAAATAAAAAAAGGAATAATGAAGTGAAGAGAAACCTATTGTTTTTTAGTTTATCAATATTTATATTATTTAGCTTGAATTCAGAAATGAATGGAATGATGAAAGGCGAGGACGCAAAGGTAAATTTTGATATTGCAATCAATACAGGTAATAAACAGTTACTTAATTCCATTAATCTTAAATCTATTTCTCAAGAAGATCAAAATGAAGCATTATTAAAAGTTGCTGAAAGACCTGCCCTAAAATATGTAGAAATTGCTAAAATTTTGATTGAAAATAAGGCTGATCCAAATACAACCGATCAATTGGGGGCAACTCCTTTAATGAGAGCTGCTGAAAAAGGTTCACTTGCTATTGTTGAATTATTATATGAAAAAACACGAAATCCAAATCAATTGGATAAAAATCAATTTAATGCAGCTGATTATGCTTTTTTTGGTAAAAATGTACAGGTTTTAAATTTTTTGATAAATAAAGATTTTTATCCTAATACTATAAGTCCAACTAAAGTAAATGAATTCTTAGACAAATTTAATTACGAAAAATTATTTAATCAGGCAGTTGAAGATGGTAATTTAAATCAAGTAAAAACTTACATAAAAGAGATATCAAAATTAGAAAATGCACAAAAAATAAAAGATGATGCTTTATTAAAAGTTGCTCGTGAATCGGATTCAAAATATGTAGAAATTGCAAAAATTCTTGTTGATAATAATGCTAATCCCGATACCATTAATCCAGTTGGCAACACACCACTTATGACTGCAGTTTCTAGAGGCTCATTAGAAATAGTTCAATATTTGCTAAAGGTTACTAAAAATAAAGATCAAATTAATCGCTTGAAGCATAATGCTATCAATTTAGCCTATTTAAATAAGAACAAAGAAAAATTAAAATTACTTTGGGATGCTGGCCTACGGCCGACTGGTAATATAACTGAAAATCAAATAAAAGAATTTTTAGATATTGAAATAATTAGACAACCAGTAGAATATTCTTCATTAATCAAAAATCTTATTAATTTACAAAAAAATCTTATAGATCTAAATAGCTTATTGAAAATATTTGCTTAAAAAATAAAAAAAGGGAACATATGAAATTATTATTATTATTTAGTTTGTTAGTTTTTTCCGGTGTTAATTATGCGCAAGCTCCAGGGGCCAATGAAAGCTTTTTAAAAGCAGTAAATGAAGCAGATTCTGAAAAAGTTGAAAAATATATAGATCAGGTTAGTAGTGAGGTAAAAAATAAAGCCTTATGGAATATAGTTGATAAGAAAGAACCCGAGTACGTGAAGATCGCAAATTTCTTGCTAGGAAATGCTGCTGATCCAAATTATGTAGATCCGACATTAGACATGCGGATACTAGTAAAAGCAGTAAAAGATGGTTCAGCTGATATGCTCAAAACTATATTAAAAAGTCCTAAATTAAAACTGAATATCACTTATGGCCAAAAGACACTCATAGAACTTACGGCAGACAAAGAAAAAAACTCTCTTTTAATTGTTTATGGATACGATCCACGCATAGCTGAAACAGTAGCCATGACTATTAATGATGCAACTTTTATAGGATATATAAAAGGTGAACAATTTGAAGAAGCAAAGGAAGTGCAAAATGTTAGCCACAAAGCAAAAAATAAAGCTTTGTGGGATATAGTTGCAAAAAAAGGCAAAGGTTATCTTGATTTTGCAAAGTTTTTAATAGAACTAAAAGATGGACCAAGTGTCAATTTAAGGGAAGTTAACAATGTTACTCTTTTGATGCGAGCGGCTGCAGTAGGCACACCTGAAATGCTGAATCTTTTGTTAGAAAAAGTAAACAATATTACATATTTAGAACAAAAAGATAAATCAGGAAAAACAGTACTTGATTGGGCAGAGACTAAAGAAAAAAAAGATTTAATAGAACGAAAAATCATTGATTTAAAAAATCCACAAGAGGCATTTCAAAGAGGAATAAGAGGAGGACATATAGGTTTGGTAGAAAAGACAATAGATCGTATTATTAGTGAAAAAACTAAAAGTGATGCATTGCTGTATGTTGCTGCTCAACCTGATCCGAAATTTGTGGATATTGCAGAAATTTTAATAGATAAAGGTGCAGAAATAAATGCACAAGATCAAAATGGCAATACACCATTAATTTTGGCAACGCTTAATGGAAGCTTATCAATGCTTGAGTATCTTTTAAGTGTACGGGGAGGAAACCCGAATCTTACAAACCAATCTAGAATGAATCCATTGGATTATGCGTATGAATCTTTTAGTAAAGAGAGATATTTAATAAAAAGAAAAAAGCTATTTTTAGAAAAAATGGAAGCATTAAGAAGTGCTGGAGCAAATCCTAGTAAAATTGCATTAGAAAAAATAGAAAAAATTCTTAAAGGAGATTTGCCGCAAGATTTTGCACCACTTTTGAAAAATCTTAATGATTTACAAAAAAGCCTTGAACAGCTAATTAATCAATTACAAAAAGTAGCTTAGTTTTATAAAAAGCCTGGATAAACTCCAGGCTTTTGTATTGTTTTGAAATGATTAAATATTTTATTTTTTTTACATTTATTTTTAGTACGGCCATTTTTTGCTTTGAAGAAAAACCAATTGTGGTAGTAATTCCTTCATATAACAATAAGGATTGGTATAAAAGAAATTTATCATCTTTATTGTCTCAAAATTATACAAATTTTTGTGTTATTTATATTAATGATTGTTCATCCGATGACACGGGTAGTTTGGTTCAAGAATTTTTAGCAGCACATGATAAAAATAAACGTGTGCAATTAATTAAAAATAAAGCAAGACGTGGCGCACTTGCAAATCATTGGATGGCGATACAATTAATTCCTGATAATGCAATTGTAGTACATCTAGATGGCGATGATTGGTTTGCACATGAAAATGTTTTGAAACGGATCAATCAAGAATATCAGGATCCTAATGTATGGATGACTTATGGACAATATATCGTACATCCGTCAAAACAGCCTGGCCATTGCCGATCATTGCAACCAAATATTGGAGCAGAAAATAAATGGCGTGATAGCTTATTACTTCATTATTCACACCTGCGTACTTTTTATGCATGGTTATTTAAACGTATTAAACTTGATGATTTGCTTATTAAAAATAATTTTTTTCCGGTAGCGTGTGATAATGCCTTTATGCTTCCAATGCTAGAAATGGCAGGGTCTCATGTTCGCTTTATTCCTGATATTTTATATGTTTATAATCAAGAGACGTCATTAAATGATTATAAGAATCATCTGAATGTACAACTTAATATTGCACAATATATTCATAAAAAACCTCGATATATGCCATTGAATAATGATTTATATAAATCAAAAAAATATGATCCTACCGTTGATATGCTTATTTTTTCTTTTGATAGGCCAATGCAGCTTTATGCATTATTAGAATCTATCGAACATTATATTAAAAATATACAAACAATAAATGTTTTATATCGTGCAAGTAATCGTGATTTTGAATATGCATATGAAAATTTAAAAAAATGTTTCCCCTGTATTTGCTTTGTACAACAATCAGAGAAAAATCCTCATGCAGATTTTAAAGAAAAAACACTGGATTTAGTTTTTGCACGCTCAGATAATTATATTCTATTTGCGGTTGATGATATTATTGTTAAGGATTACATCGATCTAAAGCAATGTATTGATATTTTAGAACGTATGCATGCATATGGATTCTTTTTGCGACTAGGAAGCAATATAACTCATAGTTATTTATCAGATCTTTCAAAAAATAATGATAACAAAGTCCCACCATATCTCGAGATTGAGCCAAATATTCTTGCATGGCAATTTCGCTATGCAAAGCATGATTGGGCTTATCCAAATACATTGGATATGACATTATATCGAAAACGAGATATTGAATCAGTGCTCCGGCAATTATCTTATACCACACCAAATACATTAGAAGGTCAATGGTATGGGAGTACCGATTTTTTAAATATAGGAGTATGTTTTAAGCAATCAAAAGTAGTTAATATTCCATTGAATATTGTGCAGGAAGCAAAATACAATAGGATAGCTAATAAACATGTTATATACAAAAGTACGCTTGATTTATTACAAAAATTTAACAATGGATTAAAAATTGATATTAACCCATTATATAAATTTGCAAATAATTCAGCTCATATAGATTATGAGCCATCATTTATTTTGCGCTACTAGTTGTTGTTTATAGAGATATATATATTTTTTTTTTACTAAATTATGTTCTTGTAATGCTAATGGATTTTGCTGGTTTGTTGAAAGACCATATGGATTTTTATAATAAATACCAAGTGGTAAAGGGATACGCTTAAAGCTGGCACCACCAAAAGCAGCACGGATCCATATTTCCCAATCACCTGCTATTTTATACGATTCATCAAAATAACCAAATCGATTGTGCAAAGATTTACGCCACATTGGATGATTATTTGGCACACAATCAATTAATAATGCTTGTAAACTAAAATTTCTTTTTTTTACTTGCTTGAATTGATGAGAGTTTTCAAGATTATCATTTGGTGTGCAAGTAATATAAAAGTCTGAATACACTAAATCAATTATTGGATATCGATCTAATATATTCATATATAATTCATAGCAATATGGAACAAGACGATCATCAAGATTTGCATTAATTAAATATTCACCTTTCGATTGATTGATTGCATAATTCCAAACAGCATAAATACCAGGATCATGATCAAGTCTTTCATAATAAATATTTTTATATGATTGTTGATATTTTTTAATAATAATTTCTTCATTTCCGGGAGAGTTTGCATTAATTAAAATTAATTCGCAGCAATCAAAAACAGTTTGTTGAACAATATTTTTTTATATCTTATTTATTCCTTTTAATACAATTTTTTCTACCGAAAAAAACGTCTATATAATACCGTTTGCTGGTTTTGAACAACATGATTTTATGTTTGATTTACAACAGCGTGATGAGTGTATGAAGTCATTTTATATGTTACGTATGGCATTACAAAAATTAGGATATAAAGTAGAGGTTACTTTATTGAATAAAAAATTAGAGAATATTGCTGTAATTATTTCATGTGATATTCATAATGCTAATATCTTAAAAAAATTAAATGAATACCCAAAAGAAAAATGTTATCTATTTTTATGGGAACCACCAGTAGTTAAACCATTTTTATATAATAAAAATCTTCATCAATATTTTTCAAAAATTTTTACAATGGTTGATTCATTAGTTGATAATGAACGGTATTTTAAATTTTATTATCCGCAACCATCATTAAATATAATTGAAAATATTGTGCCATTTGAGCAAAAAAAACTATGTACATTGATTGGATGTAATAAAGCATCAACCATTAATGGTGAATTATATTCTGAACGATTGGCAGTAATACAATTTTTTGAAAATCTAAAAACGAATGATTTTGAATTTTATGGTGTTGGATGGCCATCATTCTTACATAATTATAAAGGAGCAACTGGCACAAAAAAAGAATGCTTGAAAAACTATAGGTTTTGTTTTTGTTACGAAAACACCAAAAATCTAAGCGGTTATATTACTGAAAAAATATTTGATTGTTTTGTAGCAGGTTGTGTACCAATATACTGGGGTGCATGCAATATTGCAGACTATATTCCTAATAATTGTTTTATAGATCGAAGAAATTTTCAAAATAATAAAGAACTATATATTTATTTAAAAAGCATGACTCCAGCAGTATATCAAAAATATATTGATGCAATAAAAAAATTTTTAAAAAGTAAACAAGCATTTTTATTTTCTACCAGCTACTTTGTAGATTCTATCTTATCTCTTATTAATCCAAATTATGACTTATCAATTATTTTTATAAAAGAAGAGCAGATCAAATTAAAGGAAACAAAAAAAATGAGAGACAAAATCTTATGAAAAAAAATTATATTTTTTTGTTTTTATTTTTCTTTGTAACTAATGCTGAGCAATCAAAACTGATATCAATTAATTTTGATATATCTATGAATGGGCCAATATCCTATGGCTTTAATGATCCACAAGATTATTTATGGCTTACCTTTTGGCGTTCATTATATGAAAAATATAATTTATCTATTATGCCACCATTATCAGAACTTCGTATTCCCAAACTTATTCATCAAATTTGGCTTGGAAGCGAATTTCCTGAAGAATATCGAGAATGGCAAGCAAGTTGGTTGCAGATACATCCTGATTGGCAATATAAATTATGGACCGATGAAGATGTAAAGATGCTTAAGCTTTATAATCAAAATTTATTTGATAATGCAGTCAATTATGCACAACAATCAGATATTTTGCGCTATGAAATTTTATATCGATTTGGTGGTTTATATATTGATATTGATTTTAGATGCTTAAAGCCTTTTGATGTTTTGCATCATTGCTATGATTTTTATATTGGTATCATGAGTACCGGCACTGTTGATTTAGGGATAGGGTTAATTGGTTCAAAACCGCATAGCCCTATCTTAAAAGAAGTAATTAAATCTATGTGCGCAAAAAAAATCAAATCGTATCAAGATATTTTATCAGCAACAGGGAACCTTCATTTTATGAAAGCATTTATGCGAAGTGCTTCTCAATGTAAAGAACCAATTATTACTTTTCCGGCAAGCTTTTTTTATCCTTCTCCAAATAAGGCACGCTTTTTAACTAAAGATCAGCAAGATCAATATATTCGACCCGAATCATTTGCCATTCATTATTGGGCATGTAGTTGGCAAAAAAAAGAAGCTTTATGCTCATGAGCTTCTTATATTTTCAATCTTATAATTAATGATGCCAAGAGAATCATCACTTGCCAGAGTAATTTTGGTATTGAATTCTTTTTCCAATGCAAAGATGCTATTATATTCAACGGTGGTTATATATTCAAACATGTTTGGATTGAGCGAAATAATAACAGCTTTGTTTTTATGTTTTTCAAGTTCTTTTTTTATTTTTGCTAATAAAGTATAGCATTGGGTTTGCAATGATTTTACTACGCCCAAGCCATGACATTTGATGCAAGTATCCATCAGTTCTTGCAACAAAGTTTTGCCAGAACGTTTTCTAGTCATTTGCAGCAAACCAAACTCAGAAACTTTTAAAAGAACGGATTGGAATTTATCACGCTCTTTGAGGGTTTTTTCAAAAAATTTTAATAATTTTTGTCGATTTGCAGCAGTTGCCATATCAATAAAATCAATAACAATTAAGCCGCCAATATTGCGTAAACGTAACTGTCTGACTACTTCTTCAGCTGCTTCTAAATTTGTTTTTAAAATTGTTTCTTCTAAATCAGCTTTGCCAATATATTTTCCAGTATTAACATCAATAACGGTCATTGCTTGCGTTTGTTCGATAATAATTGAGCCGCCAGATTTTAAATTAACTTTTATTGATAATGCTTCTTCTATTTGTTTATTAACTCCTAAGCGCTCAAAAATATCTTCTGGGCCAGAATAATAATGCACTCGTTGTGTAAATTCTGGGGCAATTGTTTTTACAAATTTATAAATTTCTGCTTGTTCATGTTTATTATCAATAATAATATCTTCCACATCTTCATCTAAATGATCTCGAACGATGCGTAATGGAATTGGCAAATCTTCATAAATTTTTTCTTGGGGTTGTGCTGCTTGGTACCTTTTTAAAATGGTATTCCAAGTGGTAACCGAATATTTAAGATCACGGAGTATTTCACGATCACTTTTGCCTTCAGAAGTAGTACGAATAATTGCACCCATTCCATCTGGTAAATTACTAATCAATAGTTCTTTTAAACGATTACGCTCGTCTCGGTCTTCTATTTTTTTTGAAATAGCAATACGTGGAATATTTGGCATTAAAACAATAAATCTTCCCGGCAACGTAAAGCAAGTTGTAAGTTTAGCTCCTTTTTCATATACCGGCTCCTTGCTTACTTGTACAAGAATCGCTTCACCTTCTTTTAAAATTTTACTAATGTTAAGCGTTGGTGACCGTTCTTCTCTTGTTGTTTTACCTGGAATTTCTTCTACTTCGACTGTTTGGCTCATTCGTTGTAAAGCAAGTTCGCGATCAATTTCAGAAATATGCAGAAAACCAGCTTTTTCTTGACCTATATCTACAAATGCGGTTTGAATTCCTGGTAAAACTTTATTCACAATACCTTTAAAAAAAGATCGTTCTAAAGGTTGAGTAACTGGTGAAGAGAAATAAATATTTTGTAACTCACCATCTCGTAAAATTGCGACTTTTGTTTGCCAAGGATTCACCTTTACTATAATTTTCTTCATTTATTTTTTTTACCCCTAACTAACCGTTAGATGATTTGTTTATTAATTTTGTCTTATTTTAAGTATACTCAATCTGTTTGCTAAAGAGTAGGCACAACAATAATAAGTAGAAAATTAACCAAAAGTATGGTAAAATTTTTGAAAAAAATTAAACCAAGGAGACAAAATAATGAAAAAAATATTATTTTCCCTTTCTTTCAGCTTAATACTTATCTTAGCCAGTTGTCGTGATGAGAAACAGTTTACAAAACCAATGCAAAAAAGTAAAAATATTGCGATTCCAATACCAGAAGATGATACTATAAAATTAAGCTTTTTTGATGATCAAGAGGTTGGCGATTTTGATGATATGGAATCTTTTGTGCTTGACGATTCTCAAGATGATAAAAATTTGTCGCTGGTAGAAAATGAGGCATTATTTGGATTGCAAGAATCAGAACAAAATAAACAAATGCGAGTAGTATATTTTGATTATGATAGCCGTAAACCAAGAGCTGATCAACAAGAAACAATGCAAATGCTTTCTGATAATATTAAACAATGGACCAAAAAAGGATATAAGGTAGTCTTTAAAGGACATTCATGCTTATGGCATGGTACGCGTGCCTATAATCTTGCACTCTCGGGCCAACGGGCACAATGCCTCGCTGATATGTGCCAGATACCAAAAGATAATCTTAAAGTATTTGGCGTAGGCAATGAGGAGCCAATGGTTTTTGATAACAAAACAAAAGAAGAACAAGGAGCCAATAGACGGGTTGAAGTATATCCGATTATTGCATAGAGCTTTAATGGCTTGCTTTTAGCAAAAAAAATTATACAGTGCGCATGCAAATTGCCATAAAATTGATACCGTTAATTTTTATAGGTGTTTGTATGTGCACTGTATTTTTTAACACTAAGGCACAAGATGGTTGATCTATCTTTAATTGAGCCATTTGATACCGCCAATTGGCAATCGTACTCATCAATTTTGATCAATTTTAATCATTATGAATGAGCAATATTTGTATTATTTGAGCTTCCTAAAAAATTAATAAATGGTTCAAAGCTCTTGCATAAGATTCTTTCTTTCGTTATTGATGCTAAGTCAACAGAGTAAATACCCATTTTGCTATCAGTATTGTTTTTCCACGAAAAAGAGTCCATGAGTGTCCACCAAAAATAACCACGAATATCAATTTTTTCCTTCAATGCTAATTGAACCACCCATAGATGTTTTTTGAGATAAATATTTTTAAAAAGATCTTCAGGGTCATTCATGCCATTTTCAGCGATGTATAATGGCACACCTAATTGAGCGGCTCTTTTTATAGCTCGATATAAACCTTCAGGATAACATGAACGTTCTTTTTTATTTGTAGTGAACATTTCTTCAGGCCGTTTATATTCTTTGCAATTCAATATAACCGTATGTGTATAATAATTAACGCCAAGAAAATCTAATGCTTTGATTGCTTTTTTATTATATTTCTTAACTCGATATCCCCAATAAAAATGCCCTGTTTTAAAATAGTTTAATGTTGCCTCATGCAGTAAATAATTAAATCCTTTGCAAATGTAACGATCTAATGGGTGTAGGCTATAATAAGGATCTAAAGGTTGAAATACTTTTGGGAAACCGACTTGTGCTTTAGGATTAATTTCTTTAAAGCGATGATAAATATCAATATGTGCATCGAGCATATTGCGGACTACTTTTCCACATAGCTTGAGATGCCATTTTTTAAACGGTGGATATTTGCCACGAAAATAACCTTCTAAAGCATAACCAACTGGTTCATTGAATGTCATCCACATGTCTACTTTATTATTGAGTTTTTCAAAAACATATTCAGCAAATTCAACAAAATCCGGTATATTTTTTGCTTTTTCGAAAGCACCTTTTTGATCAAACCATACTGGCCAAGCATGATGGAATAAACATGGAATAGGTTTAATACCATACTTAATTAATTCATCAACTAAATCGATATAATGTTGCATAGCGTCTTCATCAAAAATTCCTTCTTGCGGTTCAATCTTACTCCATTCTATAGAAAAGCGATAACTATTAAGTTTGGCTTTTTTTATAAGTTGTACATCTTCTTTGTATCGATCGTAATGATCACAAGCAGTGCCTGGTTGCGGAATGGCAGCATGTTTTATTTTTGAATCTACTTTGCAATAACCGCCATCACATGCAGCATGCATAGTCCAACTATTTTCACAATGAGTGTTATTTGCTGATTTTGTTCCTTCAATTTGAAATGCGGAAGTTGCAGCACCCCATAAAAAATTTTGTGGGAAAGATAATTTATGCCAAAAATTTTCATCAGCTAATGCATTTTCATGCCATTTGAAATGCGTTTCTTGATACCAGTCATAAGAAAAAGCAGTAAATGAGCATAATGAAAAAATTGAGAGATATAATATTTTTTGTATATTCATGAAACAAGTACTCCATTCAGAAAGAAATTATTTTATTTTATTTAAAAATTGCACTAATGGTTTTGCGCCATCACGTAAGCTCCGTTCATAGGTTTCTGGATTTACCTGATAAATACCATATTTAGAGCCGTATCCTTTTTTCCATCCTAAACTATCAAGTAAAGTCCAATAATGATAACCACGAATATCGAATCCATCAGCAATTGCTTTATTTACTATGTATAGATGTTTTTTTATAAATTCATTACGTATTTGATCAGTCGAATCAGCGATGCCATTTTCAGTTATGTAAATTGGCAATCCTAATGTTGCTGCTTTTACAATTGATCGATAGAGGCCTTCAGGATAAATAGCATTATTATTATCAGGTGCTTGCTGCTCACTTTGCCGTGCTTTGAGCGTGCCAATATTAGTTGGCCCAACTTGGATAATCTCATGCCTATAATAATTTACACCAATAAAATCTAAAGAATTTGGTGCTTTATTGTTTTTTTCATTAACTAAGCCACCAAACCAATTAAAATGACCATTCTTAAAGAAATTAAGTAGACTATCATGCAATAAAGCATTGCCTGTTTTGGCCGCAAAAATTTCTAGAGGATTCCAGCTATTATATGGATCTAAAGGATGAAACATGTTTATGATACCAAACTGAATATTTGGCCTTTTTCTTTTGAATTCTTTATAAATATCTATATGAGCATTGAGCATATTTTTAAGAACGATGCCGGGCTGTTTAAGGTAATCAATGAGGTTATAAGGATTTAATAAAACATCAGTAAATTTTTTGAGTGTTTTATGTGGCGGATAAGTACCGCGAAAATAACCTTCCATAGCATATGCAACTGGTTCATTATAAGAAATCCAATAATCTACTTGTGGAAGATTATCAAAAACATAATTGCAAAAGCGCACAAAATATTGATTGTTTTCTGCTTTTTCAAATCCTTCTTTTTGTGCAAACCATACTGGTAGTGTGAAATGAAATAAACAAACCCAAGGCGCGATATTATATTTTTCCAGTTCTTTAACTAAATCGATATAATGATTCATGGCTTCTTGATCAAATTTTCCTTCTTCTGGTTCAATTTTATCCCAAGGGATTGAAAAACGATAAGTATTAAATCCTGCTTTGGCGATGAGTTGTACATCTTTTTTAAATTGATTCCAATGATCCATGCCTTTAGTGTTTTTAAAATATTCACCTAAAACAGGATCTTCCGTCCAATTATTTTTTACAAATTGATTATGATGCGTTTGTACACCTTCGATTTGAAAAGCAGAAGAAGCTACGCCCCAAGAAAATTTTTTAGGAAAAGTAAGTGAAGACCAAAAAGTGGCATCATTTAAATCTATTGTTTGCCAATCAAGTTTTTTTTCTTTGTTCCAATCAAAAAGCAATTTTTTTGAAGAAACGCTTATTGCGATACAACTAAATACCAGACTCAGAATAGTGAAAAATATAAACTTTTTTTTACAATTCATAACTTAAACTCGATTTAATAATTTTTGCTCAGCAAGAAAGTTGACGAATGGTATTGCATCACTTCTCAATATTTTACTTTTATTTCTAGGATCAAATTTATACAATCCATAACCAGATTTATCCATAAACGTCCAATAAGCGTATCCTTTAATAGGAATACCGTCATTAATCGCACAGTTGATTATATAAAGATGTTTTTTGATAAATTCATTACGCAAAGAATCATTTGGGTCGGCAATGCCATTTTCAGTAATATAAATAGGGACATTGAGTTCTTGTGCTTTTAAAATTGCACGATATAAACCTTCAGGGTAAATAGCACGGCCAAGTTCTGTTTTTGATTCATACTCTCGCGCCTTTAAGCGTTTGTGAGAAAAATAACCAGTAGCTTGAATAAGCTCATGGCTATAATAATTTACCCCGATATAATCAAGCGCTTGTGTAGCATTAGGATTATAATCATGCATAAGCCAGAACCAATTAAAATGGCCTGTTTTAAAAAATTCAAAAATAGAATCATAAATAATATGATTTGCTCCTTTTATGATCAATTTTTCAGCAAATAAATCTTGGTAGCTATCAAGCATATGAAACATTTTTACAAAACCAATTTGTGCTTCAGGATTTTTTTCTTTGAATGCTTGATAAATATCTACGTGAGCATTAAGCATATTTTTAAGAACGGTTCCAGCTTGTCTTAAATAAAAAAATCCTTTTCTATATGGCGGATATTTAGCGGTATGATACGCTTCCATTACATAAGCAATTGGTTCATTATAGGTAATCCACGTGGAAACATATTTATTTAAATTATCAAATACAAATTGGGCAAACCGAATAAATTTTTGCATATTTTCTGATTTTTCAAAACGTCCTTGATCTGCAAACCAAAGTGGCAATCTAAAGTGAAAAAGACAAACAATTGGCTCAATATTTTCTTTTCTCAAATATTTACATAAATCGATATAATGAGTTATTGCCTGTTCATCGAATTGTCCTTCTTCTGGTTCTATTTTTTCCCAGGGAATATTAAAACGATATTGATTGACCCCTAATTTTTTGAGGAGTTCAATATCTTTAATATAATCATTCCAATTATCACAACCTTCATCAAATTCTCGATCTGGATTGTTGATGGTATAATCATTTTGAATGAATTTCCCACTATGAGTGCTCGTACCTTCAAGATCAGATGCTTTTGTAGCTACGCCCCATTTAAAATTTTTAGGAAAAGTGAGTGAAGACCAAAATATATCATCAGATAAATTAACAGAATCCCAATCGAGATGAAACTCTTGTTGCCAATTGGTTGCCAATGGATTGGCATTTAATATAAAAGAAAATATTAAAAGTATTCCAGAAAAAAGCTTAAGTAATTTCATAGTGTCCCCATTTATTTTATTATCACAAAGTAGTATTTAGATTTAGATATTTATTAAATTCTTGTTTCAGTTGATCAGCATTTTTAAAGTGAATGCTTTCAATATTTACCTTTGCGGATTCAGCGCCTTTGATATTATCAATTTGATCATCAATAAATAAAATTGGTTTTTGTGAATTATTAGGATTTTGTTTAATTAAATATTTACGTAGTCCGATATAATATTCTACGCATGGTTTTGCTATATCTTTATCGTTATCTTCTGGAATAAAGGAACCTTTAAATTGCTCAAATATTTTAGGATATTTGCTTTGCATTATTGCCAATGATCTTTTACCAATGTTAGAAGCAAGATAATTCTGAAAGCCTTTATTTTTCATTTCTATTAAACTGTCGATTGCGCCTTGATTAGGTGTTTGTAAATTTACAAGCTCCATCAGTTCCTGATCATATTTTTTTAATACCGGGTATTTTGCAATAAGTTTTATAAGCAAATCTTCTGCAGAGCTACACGCTTTATTTAAAGAATATGCTTCTGATCCCGCTTGCGTGATAAGCGAAATAAGTTCCCATTTGTTATTCGATTTCCACAATATAGAAAATGCTTTTTTTATCATGAGCCAAGGTTCTTGATTGACCAATACCCCATGAAAATCCCATGCAAGAATAACTTCATCTTTAGAAAGTTTTTTAGTTTCTTGTGAATACAAAGATGGAATAGAATGAAGAACAAGTGTGATAATAAAAAAGTAAGAAGCTAGTTTGTTAGCTTTCATAAGAATCCTCCATATTCATATAACCTTTTTTTACTATCACATGAATATATTATTTTGTCAAAAAAGGCATAAATTTAAATTAAAATATTGATGAATTTTCAAATATGCAATCAAAAAGCCAATTAAACCTCTAAAGGTTTAGTTTCATTAACATTATATAAAAAGATGAGAAGGTATTTCTACTTATTTTGAAAGCTTATTTTTTAACCACCAGCCAAAGGTAACTAAGGCAATACCGGTAACCACGCCAGCAAAAAAATTTTTATTAAAAAAAGAAAACTTTGAAGCAATTGATGCGGGTTTATTTGAGATTGGTTTATTGCTTTGAGAATTATTATTTTCTTCAATACTTGATTCTTTGGTCTTAGTGGTATCGTTTAATTCTGTATTTGTAGGGTTGATGGAGGGTTCAGTTTGTATTGCTATATCTGTGGTTTTTTGAACATCAGGATTCTCAGTGCTTGGAAAAATTTCATTTGATTCGTCTATGATAAGACTTTCATCTTCATCAGGATCAAAAAATTTTTCATTTTCATCATCTGATTCTTCTTTTTTTAGATTATTACTTGAAAGTTTTTCTTCTTCAATGCTTAATTGATTAAAATAATTTTTTAGTTGTTCTATTGATTCAAATTCTATCGGAGCAATATTCAATTGAGTAGTTAACTCTTGATTTAATTTGCAATCTTTTTTAGTAATAAGATGAATAGGGCTGTTAAGAACAATTTTATTGGCTAAAGCTCGTATTGTTTTTAGATACAAATCATTTGGAAATGGTTCTGGAGATTCAAACCAGTTAAATCCTTTTTCAATATAAGATTTAATTTTCTGATTATTTTTATTAAACGGAATGGTAACTATGCCATAAAAATAATCAGACAGATCGAGCATGGAATTTAATTTGTCTAAATAAGCTTCATGTTCTAAAGAGTCCTGATTAGAAAAGAGAATGCAAGAAAAATTTAATTTTTTCATTTCTAGTAAAAAATCTAAAAAATCTTTTTTAGTTGATGGAGAAATAATAATCTTATTTAAGCCATCAATTTCATCAGTTGATAACTTAATTTGAAATTTTTGATCAGAAACAGTATTAATAATATTGCTTAATCCTTTTGGTAGTCCATTTTTATTTTTAGAAAGATTATAGGCAACAGATGGAATACGCAGTATTGTCCAAGGGCTAAGATATTTTGAACCTAAAGATCTTACGGTATTACCAGTAATTATTTTTTTTATTTCTGCATGATTCTTAAATACCATTGAATCGGGTACTGCAATAATCCTTTTTGCATTCGAATTCAAAAAAAGAGAATTTTCCATGCTAGAAATATAAAAACTTGAAAAGATACTTACGAATATAAAAATAAAATTAAATACTTTTTTCATGAGAAAACCTCCATTTTCCCTTATTTTAATTAACTAAGCGCCAACGCCTGCCTTTAAATTGCTTTTGTTCTAATTGTGCGACAAGGCCCTGTGCTTTTTGTGGAATCAAAATAAAGCTACGTTTTTGAATTACTCGTACTTTTGCAATTTGTTTTTTAACAATTTTTTCATCGATAGTCAGATGATGAAGAATATCATTTCTTGTTACGCCATCTTGCATGCCTATGTTAATACATAATTCGATGAATCCTTGTTCAGATGATCTATTATTTTCAGTTTTATTTGAAAATGTTAATGTATCAGTATTTACCTGATTAAAAAACTTTTCATGTAAAAGTTCAATTAATAGTGTATTTCGCTGCTCATCTGAAAGTTGCTGAATAGATTCATATAAATTTGATAATTGCTTTTTAGATGATGTTGTACTTTCAATTTTAGCAGCTACATAAGCGAGAGCTTTTTTCTCTTGTTGACCCATAATGCATTCAACTGATGGAATAGGGAGTTCCTTAATAGTGCTTTTAAATTTTGCTGCTAATTCACGAATATATCGTTGTTCTCTTGGGTGGATAAATGTTATTGATACACCTTCTTTGCCTGCACGGCCTGTACGGCCAATACGATGAACATAGCTTTCACGATCTTCTGGAATTTGATAATTTATAACGTGAGTAATATCTGAAACATCAATACCACGTGCAGCCACATCGGTTGCAATTAAAATTGAAAATTTCTTTTTTCTAAAATCGGTAATTACGCGATTACGGTTAACTTGGCTCATATCACCATGCAAAGCATTAACACTATGACCTTTTGCGGCTAATTTTTCAGCAATTTCACTTGTTTGAATTTTAGTTTGGCAAAATACAAAGCCATAAAAGTCTGGTTCGCTTGCAATAAATCTACATAGTGCTTCAAAACGATATTGCGTCGGTGCTATGCAAAAATATTGTTGTGTAGTTGAACTGGTAACTTGTTCTTGGCTTACTCTTACTGATGAAGGATTACGCATATGGTTTTTTTGAATCTCTTTAATACCACCTTTAATGGTAGCAGAAAAAAGCCAAATGTTTCGATCGGGCTGAGAAAAAGTTAAAATTTCATCGATTTCTTCTTTGAATCCCATATCGAGCATGATGTCAGCTTCATCGAGTACAATAGTATGTACATTTCTTAATGATAGTGTTTTTCTACGTAAATGATCGTTAATACGGCCAGGCGTCCCGACCACAATTTGCGTACCTTTTTTTAATTGATTGCGTTGCGGTTCAAAAGAAACACCACCATATATAGTGGTAATTGAAATAGACATTCCCCGTGCTAATTTTTCAAGACTTTCATAAATCTGTAAAGCTAATTCTCGGGTAGGCGCTACGATAAGTGACTGAGTTTCTTTATTTTTTAAATCGATATGATGAAGCAAAGGAATACCAAAAGCAAGTGTTTTACCAGTACCGGTTTGTGCTTGACCATGAAAATCATTTTTACCGGGTACCATTAAAATAGGTAACGATTTTTCTTGAATTTCAGTAGGAGTATGAATACCCATTTTTTCAAGTGTAGTTATAATATGAGAATTTAATGAAAAATCACGAAATTGTTTAGTTTGTTTCATAGGAAGAAAAGCCTTTTGATTTTATCGAGCACTTATAGCTCTCTATATCATTAAGCATTCCTTGATTTTGCTTGGTAAACTTAATCTATGAGCTGTGTGCTCTAAAATTTAATATTAGTATTTAGTTCAAGTATAGAAGAGAATATAGATTTGTCAATCAAGGGCTTTTTAAAAAATCATACCATTCCTAATGAAAAATAAAATAATTTTAACATTGCTTATAAAAATTTCAATTGAAAAATATATAAAAATTAAATATGCAATTCGGCATCCAATTGACAAATTAAATGATTTGTTTATCCTGAAAAATAAGGCACAAGCCTAAAATGGATAAATGGAGGAATTTCTTATGAATATAAAAAAAGTTATGTTGTCTATGCTATTTATTAGTGTAGTTTGTTCAAATGTTTCATATCCTATGTCATTGCCAACTGTAGGAAAACAAGTAGCTCATACTTGGACACAGTGGTTATTAGATCGTCCAATGACAATCAACCCATATGGTATTTATGATTGGTGCAGTAATCATGCATTTTTAACTACCGGTATCACTGCATGCAGTTTACTATCAATCTTTTTTTCTTGCTTAAAATATAAACAATATTGTAAAAATTATGCTGAAAATATACAAAATTTAAAGAAGAACTTAGAAAAAGCTGTGTTGATGAATAAGGATGAATTTAAAAGAAATTTAAATGAAGAAATTAAACTACAAGCACAAAAAATTAATATTCATTCAATCAGAGAAAAAATAGATGAATTTTGTTTTAAAAAAGATAGTGTTTATACTCAATCTGTTGAACTTAAAGCGTTAATTGATGAGATTGAAAGAATTGCTCTGAGTGAAAGTTGGTTGAGTAATTTTTTTTAATAAGCTACTTTTCCTTCAAAAATTCTAGAGCCTTCTCCTGAAGGCTCTATTGTGCTTTTAGATTTGCCAATTGTGCAATTTATTGGTACAATTACTTAAGAATGTTGTAAATAGTATATGTTTAACCTCTAACCCCCGCCTTTTTTAGTACAAGTCGTAGGAGTTTTGATGTCAAAGACCGTTATTCAAGGATCCCATTTTCGTCATGTAGAGCCAGTTTGGCAAGATGAAGAGGATTTCGAGCTTAATCAAGAACAATTGGATGAACTTTCTTCTTTATATGAAGGGATGTTTGATTCAATTAAACAAGGAAAAATTGTCACCGGAAAAATCGTTAAACTCGATGATGATGGTGTATTAGTCGATATTGGATTTAAATCGCATGGTTTAGTTCCTTGGTATGAATTTTCTGAGCATGAACGTAAAAAACTAGCAGTAGACCAAGATATCGATGTAATGCTCGAAGAATTAGAAAATGTTGATGGAAACCTCAGTATTTCCTACGAAGAAGCAAAAGCAATGAGAGCGTGGGATACCATCATGAAGCTTTATGATGAAGGAAAACCGGTAGAAGGCCTGGTAACTCATAAAGTTAAAGGTGGTTTAAGTGTTGATATTGGTATTCCTGCATTCTTGCCAGGTTCACAAGTTGATTTACAACGGGTAACTGATTTCGATCAATTTGTTGGGCAACAAATCAATGCTTATATCATAAAAATTAATCAAAAACGTGGAAATGTTATTATTTCTCGTCGTAAATATCTTAATGAAATTCGTTCCGAATCTCGCAAAAAAATTCTTGAAGGATTGCAAGCAGACCAAGTTATCCAAGGTATCGTTAAAAATATTACCAATTATGGGGTATTTATCGACATTGGTGGCGTAGATGGTTTACTTCATATTACTGATATGACTTGGGGGCGCATTGCTCATCCAAGTGAACTAGTGAAGATTGGCGACCGTATTTCAGTAAAAGTACTTTCATTTGATAAAGAAAATGAAAAAATTTCTCTAGGTATGAAGCAACTTACTGAAAATCCATGGGAAAAAGTTACCAAGGATCTTGAAATTGCCGCTAAAGTTAAAGGCAAAATATCCAGTATTACTGATTATGGCCTTTTCATAGAAATAGCTAAAGGCGTTGAAGGACTTGTGCATATTTCTGAAATTTCATGGATCGATCGTATTGATGATATTAAACGTCACTTTAAAGTAGGTGATGAAGTTGAAGCAGTTATTGTTTCACTTGATAAAGATAATCGACGTATGTCATTAAGTATCAAGCAATTGCAAGAAAATCCATGGAAAAAACTTCATGATAAATTCAAAATTGGTGATAAAATTAAAGGTACAATTAGTAACATTACTGATTTTGGTATCTTTGTTCAATTATTGCCAGGAATCGATGGTCTTGTACATATTTCTGATCTTTCATGGACTGAGCATATAAATCATCCTGCAGATATTTTCAAGAAGGGTGATGAAGTTGAAGCGGTTATTCTTGGCATTGATGAAGAGAATAAACGTGTCTCGCTCGGTATTAAGCAGTTAGCAGAAGATCCTTGGGATAAGATTGAAGAATTGTATCCAGCAGGAAGTATTGTTGAAGGTGAAGTATCAAAGATCACTAACTTTGGTGCATTTATTAAATTACCTTCCGGCATTGAAGGCCTTGTGCATATTTCTGAATTATCAACTCAAAATGTTGATAAAGTTGAAGATGTACTAAAAGTAGGCGAAAAAGCTGAATTTCGAGTTATTAAAGTAAATAGAGAAGATCGCAAGCTTGGGTTGAGTCTCAAACTTGATGAGAAGGAAGCTAAAGCGACAGCAGAAACTAAAAAACCAAAAGTAACAAAATCTGCAGCTGCTCCTAAAGCTAAAAAATTCGAAGAACAACAAGCGAACAAACCAAAATCTCTTTTACAGATTGAACTTGAAAAACATGCGGCACGGCAAAAAGAAGAAAATACGGACAGCGAAGGATAAAAGAATGAAAGAAAGAACGTTAGCAATTATTAAACCTGATGCGGTAGCTGATAAAAATACCGGTAACATTATTGCAATGATTGAAAAAAATAACTTTGATATTCTTCGTATGCAAAAAATGCAATTAAGTGAAGATCAAGTTCGTTCTTTTTATGCAGTTCATAAAGATAAACCATTTTTTAATGAAGTTGTTGAATTTATGAGCTCGGGACCAATTGTTGTTATGGTATTAGAAAAAGAAAATGCGATACAAGAATGGCGCGATCTCATGGGCGCAACTGATCCAGAAAAAGCAGAAGAAGGCACAATTCGTAAACTTTACGGTAACAATATTGGTGCAAATGCGGTACATGGATCTGATAGCCGAGAAACTGCTGCATTAGAAATTAATCAATTTTATCCTGATCTATAAAAAAATAAGAAAAAAATTAAAAAAGCTCATATTAAATGAGCTTTTTTAATTTTTTTATATAAAAATAATCTGTTAAAATATTCGTGAAAAAGAAAGTAATAAATAAAATTGGTTTTCTTGATTCCGGGCTTGGTGGATTAACTATTTTGAAAAAATTCCTAGAATATACCCCTAGCAACTATCTTTATTTAGCAGATATAAAAAATATCCCCTATGGCCAAAAAACTCCAGAGCAATTAAAAAAAATTGCTTTAGCAAATGTAGATTTTTTGCTTTTACAAGGAGTAGAGGCGATAATTATTGCATGTCATACCCTTACTGCCCATACTATTGATTATCTACGTGCACGGTATCCGGAATTACCAATAATTGGTGTTATCAAGCCAGTTATTCAGTCTTTATGCGATATATCAGCAAAAAAAATTGGCATTATCGCAACAACTGCAACTATCCAAAGTAATATTTATTATGATTTACTGCAGAGTTTAAATCAATTTGAGAGCATTTTTCAGCAAGCATGTCCTGATTTAGTTCCCCTGATTGAAGCATATCCGATGAACCAAAGTGCGATTAAAAATAAACTTATTGAATATTTACAATCGTTAAAAAAAGAAAATATAGATTGCTTAATTCTTGGTTGCACACACTACTCATTAATAAAATATTATATAAGTGAACTATTGCCAGATTGCTTAATTATTGGAGCAGAAAGGCAGATGGTAGACTATAGTTCTTACTATTTTTCTATCAAAAATATCCCAAAATTGAATTGTGATATTTTTGTTACACAGTATTCCAATGCATTTGAGCAAAATTGCTTATATATATTAGGTGATAAAATACAGATATGTAAGATAAAATAATAAGGTTATTTTTTAGGTAGCTGCTTTAATGCTTCATCTAAAATGCCATTAATAAATTTATAGGCATCTTTTTCTGCAAAGCATTTAGCTAATTCAATAGCTTCGTTGATGATAATATTTGAATGGGTATCGGTATGGTGCATTTCCCAAATTGCATAGCGCAAAATAAGTTTAGTGCATACACCAACGCGTTCAAAACGCCAATTAGCTAATAAGGGCTTATATATTTCATCTAACGCTTCGCGATTATCAATTATATTTTGCGCAGTAGTTACTATTTGACTATCAAGTGGAATATTTAATTCAAATCCACGATTTAAGTTATCAACGAGTGATTCAAGGCTTACTTGATAATCATAACTATCAGCAGCATATAATAAATGAAAAATTAAAGAACGTTTATCGCGTTGCGATAATGATTCAAACCAGTGAGTGGAAGCATTATTGTCCATATTAGTATTTCGATAAAATAAAAGATGCTGGTTAAGAAACTCGTTCAATATAGCTACCATCACGGGTATCTACTTTAATAATATCTTCTTCATTAATAAATAGTGGTACTTGTACTACTAAATCAGTTTCTAAGGTTGCCGGTTTTGTAGCACCACCTTGTGCAGTATCACCACGCACACCTGGTTGCGTATCTGCTACTTTTAATTCAATAAACAAAGGAGGGTTTACTGCTATAGGTCTATCAGAAAAATATAAAATAGTATAAACAATACCATCTTTAAGATATTTTTTTACTTCTTCGATTTGATTTTCATTTAAAATGACTTGCTCATAATTATCTTGATCAAGAAAGTTATATTGACCATTTTCAGCATATAAATATTGCATTTCTCTATAGGAAAGATCAGGGACAGGCAATTTTTCTACAGAACGGAAGGTACCTTCAATGGTAAGGCCTGTGATAAGGTTTTTCATTTTTGTGCGGATATATGCACCACCTTTGCCTGGCTTTGTCCATTGAAAATCAATAACAACATGAGGCTCACTCTTATATAGAATTTTACTTCCTTTTCGAAGATCTCCAGCTGAAATCACACTAAAGCCTTTCCTAATTAATAAAGTCAAATATCCTAATATTTAGTATAAAAATATATTCATAAAAAGCAATTAATTTAGGTGTTTTTTTGCATTTAAAAATCTCATTTGATTAGTAACGGGATCTTTTTTAGACTTCTATCATATTTATTTACGAAGGAAAAAAAATGAAAAATCTTGCAAAAATCGATACTGATATATTTTCTCTTATTCAATTAGAACAAACAAGACAAGAAACAACGCTAGATTTAATCGCTTCTGAAAATTACACATCTTTGGCCGTAATGGAAGCAACGGGTTCTGTTTTAACTAATAAATATGCAGAAGGCTATCCAGGTAAGCGATATTATGGCGGGTGTGAGTTTGTTGATAAAGTAGAGTTGTTAGCACAAGAGCGTTGTAAAGAAATATTTCATGCTGAACATGTAAATGTACAGCCACATGCTGGCTCTCAAGCAAATATGGCCGTTTATTTTGCAGCACTTAATTTTGGCGATACGATAATGGGTATGAGCCTTGCTGAAGGCGGTCATTTAACGCATGGCCATAAAGTAAATTTTTCAGGAAAATTATATAGCAGCATTCAATATACGGTAAATCGTCAAACAGAGTTGCTTGATTATGATGAAATTGAAAAACTTGCTGAACAATATAAGCCAAAGTTAATTATTGCTGGGGCATCTGCTTATTCGCGTGCTATAGATTTTGCCCGTTTTAAAAAAATCGCTAAGCAAGTTGGGGCCTATTTGATGGCTGATATTGCCCATATTGCTGGTTTGGTTGCTACAGGCTTGCATGAAAATCCTTTTCCGCATGCAGAATTTGTAACGAGTACCACTCATAAAACACTTCGTGGCCCGCGTGGCGGTTTGATTATGTGTAAGCGAGATTTTGCTCAAAAAATTGATGCAGCGGTAATGCCGGGGTTACAAGGCGGTCCATTTATGCAAGTTATTGCTGGAAAAGCAGTAGCGTTTAAACAAGCACTTGAGCCAGAATTTAAAGATTATCAAAAACAAGTACTTGCTAATGCAAAAATAATGGCTAAAACATTTCAAGAGCTCGGTTATCGTATTGTAAGTGGCGGTACTGACACGCATTTATTTATTATTGATTTAAGAAATCAACGTATTACCGGTAAACTTGCAGAACAAATTTTAGAGCGCGTAGGAATATCTGTTTCTCGCAGTTGTATTCCTTTTGATTTAGAACAGGCATGGGTAACGAGTGGTATTCGGGTTGGATCGCCTGCTATAAGTACACGCGGTATAAAAGAGAATGAAGCTATACAGATTGTACATTTCATGCATGAAGCACTAGAGCATCGCGATGATGATTTATGGCTCGATAAAATCAGGAAAGAAGTTAAAACACTTTGTGCACGGCATCCGATTTATGTCTTTTAGTTATGGATTATTATTATATTTCAAAAATTATTTAGTAATTATTTTTTCAAAAAAATCACCTAATTGCTTTTTGGTGCGAATAGTATTTTTTTTCTCAATTAATTTGCCATTTTTGAAAGCAATAAATGATGGTACTGAAGTAATTTCAAATTTTTTACCAATTTCAGGATTTTTTTCATGATTAATTTTTATAATATGTACTTTATTTTCATATATACTTCCCATTTCTTCTAAATAGCTCAATAAGTTTTTACATGAAGGACAATAATCGGCATAAAAATCCACTAAAACTAACGGATTTTCTTTAATTACTCGCTCAAGCTGTTCAGTTGAAGTGATTAATTTTATATCAATACGTGGTGTAGTATCTGGTTTGAAAAGTTGTGGGCTTAATTGTTTTGCTATTTCTTGATTAAAACCTATATCTTGCATAAAATCGATAGCATCCATACCAGCTTTAACGCCACTTCCGGTTGCCACACCTGCTTTGCCATATATTTTATCGGTAACATCACCAGCAGCAAATACACCAGGAATATTAGTATGTTGCGTTCTTCCTTTAAGAAGAATAAAGCCTTCAGAACCAATTTTAAGATACGACTGAAAAATATCTGAATTTGGATGATAACCGATAGCAAAATAAAGTCCGCGAATAGGTAAACTAAATGTTTTTTGTGTTTTATTATCAATTAAAACTACTTTGTTAATATTTTTTCCGTCACCATCAATTTCTTTTAACTCTGTATTATATAAGATTTCTATGTTTGGGGTTTCTTTTAAATATTCTTGTACAGTACCAGAAGCATCAAGTTGGGGATTGCGAGCAAACATATACACTTTTTTTGCATAGGCTGCCAATTGTAAAGCACGATCACCGGCAGTATCACCACCACCCACAACAGCAACAATTTGTCCTTTATGAAAAGGAGCATCACAAATGGTACATACGCCAATGCCTTTTCCCCAGTAAGTTTCCACTCCGGGAACATTTAATTTTTTTGCGATGCGGCCAGTGGCAATAATAAGTGCGAGAGCGTGCAATTCTAAATTATTTTCGGTAATAATTACAAAAGGCCAGGTTGCAAGATTTACTTTTTTTATCGTATCGTTAATAGTTTGTGCACCAAAATGTTTTGCTTGATCTAAAAGATCATCGATAGCTTCTAAACCAGAAGCCTTTTTTTTGCCGGGCCAATTTTCAATTTGCCGAACATCTGCAAGTTGTCCACCAAGTTGATGACCATTAAAAACAATAGTGCCTAATTTTGCACGCGCAGTATACAAAGCAGCGCTTAGCCCAGCTGGTCCTGAACCAATAATGACGACAGGTACGATATTTTTTTTATCAAATGCTTGTTCTATATCAGGTAGTTTATTTTGTTTATATTGGTGGAACTGATAAGCCCCTATAAAAAACAAAGGTACAATCAATGCAACAATAATCAAAATTTTTTTAGCAGTATTCATTGCAACTCCTATCTATTAAATAATAGCAAATTAAAAATTGAGTCAGCAATGAATTAGAAAGAATAACGATAAAATGGGAATAGTAGAAAAATAAAAGGGCAGATTTCTGCCCTTTTTAATATAATTATTTTTTATTTTTTTCTTGATATTGATCAAGGAAGGTGAGCATTTCTTTCATGCTTTTTATTGTTTCTTCAAGAGTTTTTTCAAGATTTTGACGAGCATTGACCTCTTGGCCAAACATATTTTTAAAAGTAAAATCTAGTGAAGCACCCGCATCGAGAAGTGTTTCTACTACATCTTTTAAATTACAACTTAAGGCAATGGAAAGAGGTGTATATTCACATTCTTTTCCTCTATTTTCTCCCATTGGAACAGGCATTTTAAATTTGTGATTAACATCAACACCGTCTTTAATAAGTTGTTTTATTTGATTAGTATTTTGTGTAGTAATTGCCTGTAATAAAAGCATTTCATTTGGTATTTGTGGTGCATTGGATAAAGGTGCTTCATCGGGATTGTGAGCCAATGTTTTTTTAACATCTTCTTCAAAAGTTTTTTCATTTAAAGTACCAACAGAAAGACCATAAAGCTTGCCTTTATTAAAAATGGCAAAAGTTGGAATCTGTGTGATTTTATATTTTGCTGCTGTTTTTTTAGCAACATCAATATCAATGCTTACAAAAATATACTGATTAGCATATTGTGTTGCAAGTTTTTCGAAAGTAGGTTTAACCTTTTTGCACGGTCCACACCATTCAGCAAAAAAATCAACAATAACCGGCTTTTTTGCCTTTAATACTTTTGTTTCAAAATCATTATCAGATACTGCAATTACGGGAGATTTTTTAATTTCTTCAGCTTGAAGTATAGTAAAAAGTGACGCAAAACCAAAAGAAAGGCTGAGAATTAGGTATTTTTTTATCATATTAGACCCCTATAATTTAAATGTTTTTTATTTATTTATCCTCTGAAATATTAATGGTAATAATTCTAATAATAAAGATATAAAATAAATATACAAGTTGTTTCATAGAGAAAAAAATCTATAAATTTAATATAATATTATTATTTGCAAAACATTAAAGGTCAAATAGATTGCCAAAATAATTTAAGAGCTATTACTTAATAATTTATTTATGCTCGTAATACCGTATAAGGCAGCAAAAGTAATAAATCCTAAGGAATATTCAGTAATAGGAAGCACTAAAAGCGGAAATGCACTGCTTAAAACAAAAGCACCCCAAAAAGCAGTTTCTATTTGCCAGGGTTTTGGATAAAAAAAAGCAACAATTAGGCCTATGTTGGCAAAAATTACTAGATATAATAATAAAATTCCAAGCTTTGCAAATATGGTGGCGATAATAAAAGTTGGATTTGTTTTAATAAGTTTTATAATTTCATTTTTCAACACTTTTTCATATGCAGGGGTGTTGTAGTGAGCATTAGGATTTATGGATTGTGCTTTTTGGGCAGCAAAAGAATCTCCCCAGCGAATATTATCAGTATTTTTAAAAGATAAAAATCCTAATCCGGCATAAATAGGATGCCAGAGCATATGATTAGTTATACCAATAAAAGGATCTGTAATATTATTTTGTTTTAAAAAAGAGTTATAGTTTTTATAGGTATAATTGACATAGATCACTGGCAAATAAAGACCTAGGAGTAATAAGCAAAGAGTGATAGTCTTTTTTTTTAATGAATATTTTTTTTGCGTTATCAATAGCCAACTAATAAAAAATAATGAAGCGAGACCAGCATGTGCTCGTGCATAGTGAGAAAACATTATAGTGATGCCAGCCAGAAAAAAAAATAAATATGAAACAGGAGACATTTTTTTTGTAGAAAAGTATAAACTCCAAGGAATCAATGCAACTGGACAGATAGTATAAAAAAGATAAGTATCGCCAATAGTGAGAGAAAAAAGACAAATTAAAGTTAATCCTACAAAACTAATTAAACGTGGTAATAATGTTTGATAATAGAAAAAAAATCCTACTAAACCTATGAGCCATGCCGCACTAACTAGTCCATAAAAAAAAAGATTAATCGTTTGCTGGATGGGTATCTGTAATAATGAAGCGAGCTTAGGTATAAAAATATAAATACCAATATCATCAGCAGCAGAAAATGGTAATAATGAAGCACCATCAAATTCAATAAGAGAAACCCCGGTTTTTTGATATCCGGCATATGTTTGTAAAATATGAACGAGGCGACAATCCATTAATTTCATTTTTTTATGTAGTTTTTAATGATTTAAATGTCATAATAATTCGTCTAAAAAACATTTTTATATCATTACAAAAACCTTGCTGAATAGCATAATTTATACTTACTAATCCATATAATGCTGCACAGGTAATAAAACCAAGTGAATATTCTGGTAAGGTTGGCATAGTCAGAATAGGGAATAATGCATAAAAAGCTAAAGAAATCCAAAACGGTAACTCTAGATACCAAGGTTTTCGATATATTAATGCAAAAAATAAGCCAATATTAGCGTATTTGAACAAGTAAAAAAGCATAATGCCAATTTTGGCAAAAATAGTAAAGAGTACAAATTGTAAATTATTTTTTACTAGACCAATTGTTTTGTTTTTAATGATTTCTTCATAAGCGATTGTATTTTCTATAACCATAGGATCTTCTTTTTGTGCTACGCTAAAACCAAAGTTATCATTGTATTCAATATTATCGTTATTTCCTGGTTTTAATAATCCAAAACCTATATAAATATTATGCCAAAAAATATGTTTATTATTTCCAATTGCTAAATTATTGTGGAAATTTTGAAAATATGAAATTGATTTTTTATATTCTTGATTAAAATAGAGACTTGGTATTCCAACGCCACATAAAAATAAAACAGTTAAAACACTATATTTTTTGTAAGAAAAAGTAGATAACTTAAAGAAAAAAATGCTTAAGATAAACAGTGCAGTATCAATTCCAGAAAACGCTCTAATGAATTGAAAAAATCCAGTAATAAAGCCAGCACAAAAACTATATAATTTTATATTATTATTAAACCTATCTTTTTTTGTTAAATATAAAGCCCAGGGTATAAGCATTATTGGACAAGCATAATATGAAAGATAAACATCGCCCAAAGAAAATGCTTGCCTGCAAAGTAAAATTAAAATAAAAGAAGCTAATATTTTATGGGTTAATTGTTCATAATATTTCCAAAAACCAAGGGTACCAATTAATGCTGGAACAAGTAAGATTGTATAAAAAAATATATTGGTTGCATGTTCAATAGAAAAATTAAAAAAGGTAGCAATTTTAGGAATTAGTATATAAATACCAATATCATCGGCCGTTAAAGAAGGAATAATATTATTACCATCAAATTCAACGAGTGGAATTCCGGTTTTTAGATAGCCGGCTAGAGCTTGTTTTAAGTGAATGAATCGTGTGTGCATCAGATTCATAGCAATCCTTTTTTTCTTTTAATAATAATGAGGAATTAATTGATTCTTTAATAATGAATAAAGGCCTACCCTTTAATTCTTCATAAATTCTGCCAATATATTCACCAAGAATCCATACTAAAATAAATAACAATCCTATAAAAATATAAATAATGGTAACGAGCCATTTAAATAGTGGATAATAACCATGAAAGAATAATGCATCTATAGTAATAATTGTTAACATGGCAATACCAGAAAAAATGACAAAGCTACCAATAAATGCTGAAATTCTTAATGGTAGCATTGAAAATCCAATTATTCCGTCAAATGCGATTTTAAATAATTGATGCCACTTATATTTGGTAGAATCAAGTTCTCGAGCTGGTTGCATAAAATCTACATATTCTGGAGAAAAACCTGTCCATGCAATCATACCTCGAAGATAGCGTGAGCGTTCGGGATAGCGGTTGATTTCATTAATAACTTGTCTATCAAGAAGACGAAAGTCTGTAATATTTTCTGGAATGGTAATATCGGCGATTGAATTTAAAATTGATTGATAATAATAAGCAGTAATTTTTTTCAATTTATTATCATTTCTTTTTATTCTTCGTGCATAAACAATTTTTGCTCCATTTTCCCATTTTTGTATTAATTCTTCTATAAGCATGGGAGGGTGTTGCAAGTCTGCATCCATAGTAATTGCATTATCGCCTTTACAATATTTATAGCCTGCGGTTAATGCTGCTTGATAACCAAAATTCTTACTAAATCTAAATGCTTTTATTTGAAAATCTTTTTTTTGGATTTGTCTAATAATATGCCATGAATTATCAATGCTTCCATCATCTATTAGGAGTAGCTCATATTTATAATGATTTAATTTTTGGCAAATTTTTATAATTTCATTATAAGTTTTTTCTATATGTTTTTCTTCATTATAAATAGGTAAAATAATTGATATTAATTTTTTATTCATTTTTTTTTCATACTTAATCTAAATTAATTTTTTTATTAATTAAATAAAGAGGACGGTTTTTTTGCTGTTCAAATATTCTACCAATATATTCACCTAAAACCCATAACAACAAAAACTGTATGCCCATAAAAATATAAATTATAGTGACTAGCCATTTAAAAAGAGGATAATTAATTTTATAAAAAAAAGCATCTATTGATATATAAAAAAACATCAAAGATCCGGTAATAATTACAAAAACACCCATAAATGCAGCAAGCTTTAGAGGAAATAATGAAAATCCGGTAACACCATCAAATGCAAGTTTAAGCATTTTAGACCAGGTATAACCGGTTGTTCCTTTGATCCTATTTTGCCTTTTAAAATCTACATAAGCATGTTCAAAGCCAGACCATGCAACCATACCTCTTAGATAAGGTGATTTTTCTCGACAATGCTTTACATACTCGAGCACTTTTTTATCAATTAAACGGAAATCACCGACATTGCGTGGCATATTTATGTCAGTAATATGAGAAAGTAATTTATAATACCATAGTGCAGTTATTTTTTTTAAGAAATTATCATTACGGTCTATGCGGCGTGCATATACAATTTGTGCTCCGTCTTGCCATTTTTTTAACATTTCAGAAATTAGAGCTGGTGGATCTTGTAAATCGGCATCCATTGTTATGGCAATATCGCCGGTGGCAATCTTATATCCTGCAGTTAATGCAGCTTGATGGCCAAAATTTCTACTAAAAGAAATTCCTTTAATACGTGAATCTTGTTTTGCTAATATTTCAATATTATGCCATGAGTTGTCTCTGCTGCCATCATTAATGAAAATTATTTCCCATGAGTAGAAATTCTCCATTTTTTTAATTTCTTTAATTAATTCGAAATAAAGGAGGTTAATATTTTTCTCTTCATTAAATACTGGGATAATAATAGAAATATGGGAGCTTTTGATATTTACTGTTGGTGAAATTTGATTAATTTTTTCTGATGTATAGATCATTATATTTTAAAGACTTTTTATAATTATTTTTTATTATTGGGTGTTCCATATCAAGATAGTAGTTGGAAATAATTTTAGGTTTTTTATTTTCAATTGCTTGATAAATATCATATGATTTTCCAGTTAAAGATTTATATAAATCGGTGATGGAAGATTTATCATGATTTTGTTTAATTTGAAACCACATAAAATCAATATCATCACGAAATATGTTAAATATATTTTTGCCATCATATATCGTATCTCCTGGCTTTGTATGTGATAATACATAATTAATTTTCTCATGCTGCTCATTATTATTTTTTCCTTTAATTATCATTTTAGCAAGAATGAAAGAATAAGAAATGAAAGGTTGCGCAGCAATAATAAAAATCATCAATAAAATTTTATCTTTTTGCCCATCAAAAATTACATAATATCCATATGCTGCAATCATGGCGATAAATGGTATTGCCGGAGCGTAATATTGAGGGAATGAAAATTTAACAATAAAAATAGCAATGAATAAAAGACTTAAAGAAAAAAAGGCGACAATTTTTTGATTTTGTGTGTGTAAGTAATAAATCAATCCTAGAGCATAACCAAATAAAAGAAGTTTATTTAAAAAAAGCTCCATAAGAGTATGCATAGGATAAAAACGTTCTGGATGCATTATATTAAATAACCAATTAAATATAAAATAATAATGCAGGGCATTAGTATAAACAAGATAAGAATAATAAGGGATTAGTGCGATACAGAAAATTGAAATATAAAATATTAATGCCAATAATGAGATCTGTTTTTGATATATTTTATATAGAAAAACTAATCCAATAAGCACAATTAAAAATAGTATTTTTTGTAAAAATAAAAAAGAAATAGCCAATGATAAAGCACTAAAAAAAAGCAATAATAAATGTTTGCGATCGAAATATAAAAATAAAAAATAAACAGCGAGTAGCCCAAATAATACCTGTGGGCCATCTGGTCTTATCTCGATAACTTTGCTAAATATCGAAGAAAATAACAACAAGAAAATACTCAATAATGCACTGGTACGATTAAAAATATGTGATGCAATTAAATAGGTAACGATACCGCACAATAGATAATTTATATGCATTAAAACACGTGCAGCAACTAGTGTTTTCAACGTTTGACCAAAAAAATTAATTAATGGAATTAAGCAATAATAAAGAAGTGGATGGTGATGTTGAAAAAAATCACGATAAACCATTGATCCTTTTGAAATCTTCCAAGCAGTATGTATTGCTTCAAGTTCATCTTGATCAAAAGTAGTAAAAGAACAAGTTAAAGCACGAAAAAAAATCATAAAAATAAAAAGAACCCATGCAATTACTTCAAAATGAACTTGAGTAAAAATTAGTAAGGCATTAATTTTTTGTTTCATGATATTCCTGTTCAGTATTTACTGCCCAAATATTAGTTTTATCTTTTTTTCCTGCAATAATATTTTCAACAGCGGTCATTGCCGTAAGCATTGAATGGTCTTGATTATTATATTTATGCATACCATTGCGTCCGATTAAAAAGAGATTTTCAAAAGTATCCAGATAATCTTTCAGTACATCAAATTGATCATACGTGCCAAAGTAGGCCGGATATGTTTTTTCTACTTTAATAACCGTAGCATCGAGTACATCAACTTTATCTACTATACCAAGTATGTGTAGTTCATGTTTGGCAAGCTCAATTAATTCTTTTTCAGTTTTTTGCCATAACTCATCGGTTTCATAACAAAAATACTCAAGGCCAATCCAAATTTTTGATGGATCGGCAATCATATAAGGGCTCCAATTATTAAAAATTTGAATACGCCCTACGTGTACATCTTGTTCTTGAACATAGATCCAGTTGTCAGTTAAGTGATTATGATGAGCTTTTAATTTATTGGCGAGTATCCCAATTGTTATAAAATCACGATACATTAAGCCATCGCTGATTTTTTTTATTTTTTCTGGTATATCAGTTTTTAATGAGCAGATTAATTCTTTAATCGGCATTGTTGAAAATGCATAATCAACATTAAATGTTTGAGTTTCATTTGTTTTAGTATTGATGGCTTCAACTTTTGAAATTATATTATGATGCACGAATAATTTTTTTACATTCATATGAGTATAAATAATTCCACCAAGATCTTTGATTTGTTTTGCAACTTCTTCCCACATTTGGCCCGGACCATATTTAGGATATAGAAATTGTTGTATTAAGCTTGTTTCAATATCTTTTTGTGCAATATCTGTTTTATGAGCTGGTAAAAACTGTTTGCCAAAATGTTTGACTGCTTTTGCAATTGATAAACCTTTTATTCTTTGTGCGCCCCATTCAGCACTTATTTGATTGCAAGGAATGCCCCATACTTTTTCTGTGTAAGATTTAAAAAATGTTCGATAAAGGCGTGAGCCAAAGCGATTAATAAAAAATTCTTCTAAATTTTTTTCATTTTTTATTGGAAATAAGGAGCGGTAAAGATAGCTGCCACCAATTTTTATTGTATTTAGAAATCCCATTTTTTTGACCGTATCAGTATTAATTTTTAATGGGTAATCAAAAAAGGTACGATTAAAAAAAATACGCGATTTTCGTTGCCGCACAAGCATAACATTCTCAGCTTGATCTGGATTAGGCCCTTTATGATTTTCAGTGATTTTTTGTTTTTTATTTTGATAACTGATTTCAATATTGTTATTTATTAACTCTTGTAAAGGCAATATGGTTTGCCACCATTGCATAACCCGATCAGATTTTGAAAAAAAGCGATGACCGCCAATATCGATACGATTTCCTTTATAGTTTATAGTACGGGAAAGACCTCCCATATATTCACTTTTTTCAAGGACGATGGGAATAATATCTGTTTTTTTTAATAATTCATATGCAGCAGTTAATCCCGCAGGTCCGGCGCCAATAATAATAGCATATTTTTTTTGCATACTTACTCAGCCTTTTTTTTTCATCGTAATTTTCATAAACCATCCAGCTTTATGCCAACCGAATAAACAGGCTGCCAAATATGCAAACCATTGTATAGGTTTTGATTTGTAATATAAAAGATCGTGCTTAGTAACGGTGGCATCCAATTGGGATATTTCTACAGGATATAGTTTTAGTATTTTTTTTATTTCTTTAAAAGTATAAGCTTTGGTTCCTTTGCTTTCTTGGTGATTATATAAAATCCAACTTAGTGATTTAAAGGGCCGCCCTTTACAAAAACCCGCTAAAAACCATCGGTAAAAAGCAAAGAGAGAATAACGATTATAAATCATTATTTTGATAACGCCATTTGGTTTTGTAACACGAATAATTTCTTCTAAGCATTTTACGGTATCTGGTGAGTGATGAATAACGCCCCAAGAATAAACACAATCAAAAAAATTATTCTGATAAGGTAAATTTTCTGCATCAGCAGTTTGTAATTCATGAGCTTGAAGATTTTCCAGCGCAAGTCTTTTTTTGGTATTATCAAGTGCTTCTTGCGTTAAATCAATGCCATATGCAAAAGATCCAGCACGAATCCATTGCAAAAAATCAGTACCAGCTCCAATGCCAACTTCAAGAATCTTTTTTTTATGAAAACGTGTAAATTGAGCAAACGAAAAAATTTCTGGTTCAATAGTATAACGATATTCTTCGATACTTTTAAAATAATCTAAAGAAAATTTTTCGGCCTGAGTGTGTTCCGTTCCACAGCTTTCTTGATTCCAATAGTGCGCTACTTCCTTTTTTAATTGAGTCACTCCATGTTCCTTTTACTTATTAGGTTTTTCCAATGCTAGATAAAAATCTGATGCACATTTTGAAAATTTTTTACCAAACCAAAGATTAATGTTCATAGCAGTTTTAAATCCGGTGAAAAAAAGATTGCTCAATGGTCCACTTATAAATGTGCCACCAGTTGTTTTCTTTTGTTACAAATCCAGAATTATGTAATAATTTTTCTAAAGAATTATAAGTAAAACGTTGTACATGCCCTGAAGTATCAAGGCTTGAAGGGTGATCTTCTATCCAATCTCCTATTAATTTATTTTTGATAATAACAATTGTTTCAACTATATATAACTTTTCCAGTAATTTGCCTAATTTGAGTTTATACCACAAGAAGCTTTCCCATTCAAATATTCCATAGCCGTTTGGTACTGTAATAAGTAATAATCCTCCAGGTTTTAATTTTTTAAAAACTAAAGAAATTATTTGTTCAAGTTCGCCAGTTTTTATGTGTTCTAATACTTCCGAAAGAATAACTACATCAGGTACAAAAGATATAGTAGCAAAATCAAAACATGCAAGAAGGTCAGTGTTTAGTTTATTTTTTTCTAACAATTGCTTGCCATAATTAATACTTTTTTGATCAAGATCTAATCCTAAAATATCATAGCCTTCAGCAATCAGCGGAATAGTGATCATAGAGCCAGTACCGCATCCTAAATCAATAATTTTTTGATCTTTATTCAAAAATTTTTTAAACCATTTATATCTGTTGTAGGAACCATATATAGTTTCTTTAGGTTGAATCATAGTTATCCACTTATAATTTAATTTATAAGATATTTACTATGGATTTTTAATCAACGCAAGAACTATATTGTTTTCAGATTAAGTATGAATATAAGATAAAGAAAATTATGAAAAAAAACTTTTTAAAAATGAATTTTTTCAATCAGATGAAAAAAAATTAGTTGAAGCATGGTTAGTAGATCTTGAGCAATGTGGTTATACATTCCCTCAAATCATTGATTAAAAATATCTGTGTTTTGTATTAAATGCTTAATGATAGGTAAATCGGGATCTGGAAATGGATAATTTTCAAATTCATCAATATTTATCCAGGTAATTGCGCTATGTTCTTTTAACTGAATTTCACCTTCATAAGAAGTTACTACAAAGGCAAGCATTTCCATTGGCTTGCCTTTGTAGCTAAATTTACTAGAACAAATATACTCGCCAATAGTTGCGGTAATTCCTAATTCTTCAAAAAGTTCACGCGCTAAGCATTCATGAAACGTTTCGCCCTTTTCTAATTTGCCACCAGGAAATTCCCATTTTCCTTTCAAAGGATCTTCTTTTGCACGTTGTGCGATGAGAAATTTTCCATCTTTTTTAATAACCGCAGCAATTACTTTTTGTTCAACAGAAGTTTGCATGTTTATGGATCCATTTCATAACAGGAGTTTTTTGTGTTTCATTATAAATGTCATTCAATGTTTCTTGGGCATCATTTATTGATGGCATTGGTTCAATGTAAAGATTTTTATCCTGTTTTTCAAGTGTATTTAACAAACCTAAAGCCTGTTTGCTTGTTTTATCATAAATTTGTGTAAAATTTGTTTTCATAGTGACATAACCTAAATTTAACTGCTCTTTTTTTGGATAATCTAAGCGTTCTTTAAGGTTTTTATAAACCAATTCAGTTACAAAAGAAAAGAATCCCATATCATATGGTAAACCGGTAAAAATATCAGTGCTTCGGGATGAAACAACGCAACACAAATGATTATTTCGCACAAAAAATTGCATGCCAAGTGTGCAGGGAAAATCTTTAGAATCAAAATTTTTGTGATGTGGTTGGTTAATATTAATAAATGCTTTGCGTGAATCAAGATTTTTTTCTAAATTTTTTAATACCCATTCATATTGTGTTAAATTGCCACATTCAGGAATACGTTGATGAAATACGTAATAACCATAGTTTGAAGAAACTTGATTATTTTTATCAGCGAGTGATTGCCATATTTTAGAAGCTTGGCTTAGACCTTCAGATACATCAAGACTTCCTTTAAAATAGGCAAGTAATTCTCGGCAAAAATATTGCGTAGATCTTGGAATTCGCAACCAATGTATTCTTTCTTGAGGATTTAATAAAGTATACGAAACATCATAAGCTTGTAAGCCGCTTCCTGCACGTGCATCAAATCTGGCGCCATTTTCTTTAATATTCTTTATACCTTGTAAAATGATTTCATCAAGTGTTTTGCCGGTGATATGAACATTTTCAGGAAAAAGAAAATGCTGAGTATTTTCCTCAGATTTATTCAGGTTTGTATCAGAAATATTATTTTGTTCTGTGTTTTTCTGATACGTTGGCCATTGAAATGAAGCTGAATTTTGAGAAGCTTTATTATAAGCATTGCTGCCGTGACTATGGGCAAGCAAAGTCAGTTCATTCCCCAAAACATTTGGCGAAAAAATTAATATCATCATGCAAAACAATGATTTTTTTATTTTTATTGATAGCATAGCTAACCCCCTAATAATTAAAGAAATATATTATTTAGAATATACTAATTTTTTTATTTTTCAATTAGAATTTTAATAAACTTCAAAAAAAAGGTTAAAATAAGGGTTTTCATGTATAATTACGGGTTTATATTAGATTATATGAATTGGGATCTTTTCTTTTAGGAAATTTAAGAAAATGCTATCTATCTTCTTGTTTAATTTTTTCTTTCATATTAGAATGGAATTCTTCTCATGGGCCAGAAGGGAAAGAAGAACTCTCTTTTTTCCAACAAAAAAGTGGACAATAGATTTCTTGAATCTTGATTAATTTTATAAAAATAAAGAAAAATCTATTGTTGGTTTTTAGGAAAAAACCATGTCAAGGAGAAAAAATCGCTTTTCTTATCGTTCTAAATTAAGTGAAAAACAATTTAAACATATTTTGATGCTTTTTGAGCTTGATTTAACAGCGCAACAGATTGCAGAAATTTGCCAGTTAAATCGGAATACGGTAAATCGATATTTATTGTTGATTCGTGAAAGGATTGTTCAAAAATGGGAAAAACGTAATCCGTTAGCATTGGTAAATAATTTTGAAGAAATAATTAATCAAAAATTTTTGGATTTTTCAAACAAGACTATTATAGGAATTGTAGAAAACAAAAAAAATATTTTCTCTAAGATTATTCAAATTAATAGTTTAAGATCTGAACATATTGTTTATATTCCACTTATTTCTTGCAGAAAAAATAAGAAATCCCTTTTAATCGATGAAAGATATACATTAGACAAAAATAAAGTACTTCGCCTCGATGCATTTTGGCAGTTTACTCAAAATAGGCTTAGTAAATTTAGAGGTATTAATAAAACAGTTTTTTATTTACATCTTAAAGAATCTGAAATTAGATTTAATGGTAAAGATAAAAATATATACCTATCTTTATTGAAATTTTTTCATTTGACCCCTCTCTAATCTAGTCATGATATTTACTTTTTTTGAAAATGTCCTTAAAATCAAAAATTGAGAGAAAATAAAAGTAAATTAATATGAGGGATATAAATGTCAAAACCTGGGTTCAAAAATAAGATCTCTGAGCATTTAATTTCTAAATATAAAAGCTATAAAAAAAGTAATTCTCTTTCTGAAAAAAACTCATCTAAAAATGGATTAGATATTGGCTGGACACGAGCTACGTTTATTGTAAAAGAAGAATTGTTAAAAAAAATAAAAGATGCTGCCTACTGGGAACGTAAAACGGTTAAAGTTGTTATTAATGATGCACTTAATTCTTTTTTCAATAAACAGAAACATATCGAGAAATCAAAAAAATAATTTTTGTTCACTTCTATTTAATTTGATTAAGTAATCAATAATCATTTATTAAAAAAAATTTTAAAATTTTTTTTAACTCTTGCTTTTCTATTTTTTTTCAGACTATGTTGTTTACTATGTTTATAATGTTTAATATGTTTACACTAAAAGGAGTGTAATGATGCATAACACGAGGTCAAATATCTTATCAAATCATAAGAGCATGCGAATTTTTCTAGCTCTTGCAGTAACTTCATTATTTTTTCAAATAAATGTTTTTGCAAATTCGGAAGCGTCAAAAAGACCTACGCAAGCAGAAGAATTTGGTATAAAAAATTTAAAAGGCCAAGGAGGCTTTTGCGGTTTATGTTTATTGTGTGCCAAAAAAATTAAAGCAGATCAAATTCAAGCTTTGCAAGTAGATACTACTGAATTATGTGCTGATCGTGCTTCTATTGATACATTATGTACAGATTCTGTAGTGGTTCAAGATGCGCGTATTGATCGTTTAACAAATCGAGTACTTTGTGGCAGTCAGATTACCGCAAATAATATTTGTGCAAATAGTGTTGCTACCGATAACCTCTGTGTGCCAACGCTACGTATGGATCGCTTATGCGCAGATCAAAGTATTTCTACAAGCAATTTTTGTGCAGAGCAAGCGCAAATCGATGATTTATGGACGAATTTAATTACAGCTACCCATGTTTGCGTAGCTGGCGCTGTGGAACATTGTACGCCATATAAAGCACATCTTTCTTTAACTGCAACAACTCTTTATGCTCTTGGCGATGATATTGATTGGGACAAAATTGTTGATGATCCAAATGGCAATGTTATTCTTGGGCCAACACGTTATGTGGTTCCAAAAACAGGTTATTATGTAATGACTTTAGGAGTAGGAATCCTAAGCTTAGAAGGTAATGGCAATAGTGTAATTGCTGGTACTCCCGTAACACGTCCTGAAATTGTAGTTAATGGTACACGTCGCTTAAAAGCATTTGAATCATTCCTTTCTTTTGGTACAGATTTTCAAGAAAGCATTGTCTCCGGTTTATTGCCTTTAAATGAAGGAGATGAAGTTACTTGTCGATACAGAATATTTTATATAGATCCAAATACAGGGGTCTCACCATTTGACGGAAATGTGGTATTAGAAGCAGTAGGTACACAAGGTCAAGTAGATACAGAAACATTTTTTACTATTCATTATCTATCTTCAACTTGTGATACGATAAATTGTCCGCCATGCACAGTAGAATGCTTGCCATGCCCGACAACTACTTGTCCGCCTTGTACTGAAACATGTCCATCGATTAATATACCATGCCCAACATGTGAAGATTGTGAAATAATATGTCCGTGCTCTTGTCCATGCACAGTTTAAGCTGGGATAAATAAAAAGGTAAAAAGTATATTTAATTTCTCTCCGCCTGCCAAGCTTACACAGGAAATCAATAGGAACTGCAAACGCAGTTCCTATTGATTTTTAAATAATAACTTTAAAATTGTTATTGTAATTCAAGATTTAAGTATTTTTTTTCAGGTAAATTTTTATCTTTGGTAACAAAATTAAGAATATGTTTTACATGTTGCTGCCAAGAATAATAAGCCATTACTTTTTTTCTCGCATTGGCTCCAAGTTTGAGACGATCATTATTTTTTAAGTTTATTAAAGCCAAAGCAGCATTTATTAATTCTTGAGAGTTATTTGGTTCAATCAAAACGCCAACTTGTTTATTGATAATTAATGCAGGATTGGCGAGATCAGAAATATTGAGCGATGGATTAATTATTTCACCAATTTGTGCAAGATTAGTAGTAATAATGGGTTTTGCTAAACTCATGTATTCAAACAGTTTTGTTGGAGAACCAAAAAATTTACTCCCATCATTATTTGCTACAGTAGGAGAAAGAAACGCATTGCATGCTGCTAAATATTCTCGTGCTTTTTCGTGCGGTAAAATTCCAGTAAAAGTAATATTTTGTTCGATCGAATATTTATCTAATTCTGTCATTAAATAACTTTTAAGTAAGCCGTCGCCAATTAAAATAAAATGAGCTTGAGGATATAGCTCAATAATTTTTGGTATAGCATGTGCGAGTATTTCGATGCCATGCCAAAAAGAGAAAGTACCAATAAAACCAAAAACAAATTTTTTCTGTATATTCCGTTGTGTTCTTATAATATTACGTGCACTATTTAATGTTGCTGCATTAAATGTATCAGGATTAACACCATTCGGATTTACTAAAATCTTATTTTGAGAAATGCCTAAATTAATAAGGTTGTCTTTTAAAACATCTGAAACTACAACAATATAATCAGCATATTTAAGGTTTAAATATTCAATAAATAACGCGAGTTGAAACAAGCGACTCATTTTATTATTTTTTTTCAATATTTTATTAACCCACATTTCTGAACCATTAAACTCTAAAATTAATGGTTTTTTCTTTTGCATACTGAGTAATATGCCAGTAAAATTTAACCAGCTATATCGTTGATATATTGCATCAATGGTATTTTTTTTAAAAATCGAAGCAACTTGCCAATAAAAATAGAAAGTGGAAAGCAAGCAATCAGCATGCCAGCGTATAGATCCAAGTTTCCATCGTAAAAAGCAAAAAAATGGCCAGACTTTTAAAGATACAAAATAGGGTTTTGTTAATGTTGATAATACTTTTTGCATACATGAAGTTGCACAAATTATTTTTATATTATTCTTTTTAAAACCTTCAATAACGCCAAGAGTATGGGTTACTGAACCACCCGCTATAATTTCATGGTAATAAATATCAGTTTTTAGATATAAAAGAGTATTTATTAAATTAATAGACCTAGATTGCTTTTTTTTGCTTAAATAATTTTCAATTATGTTTCCTATTTTTGTGAATATAGATTGTTTTTCTTTTTCATTAATCATTGCGTACCAAAGTATTAAAGGCCAAGAGGCAAGAAAAATAAAATTTAAAAACCATGGTATGTTAAATAAAAAGAGAAAATGAAAGCAACCAACATAACAAAAAAATAAACTTAAAAGTATTTTAATTTTATTAATATCAAATATTGCCTGCGAGTAAACTTGTCTGCTTGTTAAATAACCAAAAAAGCCATAAAAAATAAAACTGATAATATTTGCACAAAATATACCGTTAAGATTATACGTGCTTGTTAAAAATAATAAAGCGCCTTGAATGCTGAGTGCAATAGCAGTTAATATGGGACTAAAAATTGTTTTTCTTGATAGAGTAACGCCAGTCTGGAATAATCGTGCAATATCAAGACTTATAATTGGCAAGAAAAAGAACGGCAAAAATGGAATGAGAAAAAAATATTTTTGCGGTAAAAATAATGAAATTGCATATCGTGCACCAATAATAGAAAGCAGACAACCAGTTGTTAACGTCATACAAAAATAAGTGATAATTTTTGCAATAAGAGATTCACTTTCAGTTTCATTTTGAGCATTAAAAATAATTATAGGAGAGGCATCCATTAATGCGATAGAAAAGAATTGAAAAATGCTACCAAATCGCCATAACAGTGCATAAGTGCCTAATGCTTCATATCCCTGATAATGTTGAATAATAAAGCGATCGATGGAAAAAAAAAGACCAAATAATAATGAATATGCTAATAACGGAATGCTGTATTTTAATTGTTCTTTTAATAATGAAAAAGAGAAGGAATAGTTGCGTATTAATATATATATAAATCCTGGTGAAAATAATAAAAATGAAAAACCATTTGCATAAAAGAAGCTTTCAATACCAAAATTATATGAAACACCAATAACGGTTAAAATCATTGCTATTAAACTTTGTCCGCAAAAGGTCACAAAGTACCATTTTAAATATTCTTTGACGCGTAAATAGGCCAGTACTAGAGAAAAAAAAGAAAAAACAATTATATTGAAACTACTTAAAATAATATAGTTAATATCAATATTTGTTTTTAAAAAAAATTTAAAGTAACCAAATATTAAGAGCATAAATATTATTGCGCTCAATATAATTAAACAAAAAGCATTACCAATGACCGCTTTTTGTTTTTCAATATCATTTTTATATAGTAAATAAAAACGAGTCATGCCAATTGCCGCATTGGATGATAAAAGTAAAGTGCCGATTGTAAATAATGTTTGATAAAAATCCCAAATGCCAAATTCAGCTAAACTCAGTTTTGATAAAAAATAGGGCAGAAATAAAAAACTAATAATACGAACGATTATAGCGCTACCAGCATATACAGAAGTGTTTAAAGAGCTTCGTTTTAAGTAATACGCTAACATTATTCTTTGATAGCCCGTACTGAAAGATACCAACCAAAATACTTACTTAGTTTATTTAAAATAGTTTGTGGCATATATTTTCTTAATCTTCCTATAAACCGTATGCCGGGAAGGTCTTCATGCACTAACTTTCTAATATCAGTTTTAATAATTTTAAAGCCTGCATTTTTAAGCATTTTGTGCAATTGTTTTTTGCTGTAAACATTTACCAAAGGTTTTTCAGTGCTTTGAGTATATTCGATTAATGAGCGTTGTTCTTTTAAGCTTCTTTTGCGGAAGCCACCTCTTAAAATCCATTCATTTAAAACAACACTTAACATATAAAAAATTGAATACTTATAATACACAATAATCTGTGCTTCGCCCTCTTTCTTAAGCGCTTTATAGCAATTATTTAAAGCTTGTTGCATATTTGGTGTATGATGTAAAACTCCAAAGCTATAAATATAATCAAATTCATTTTCCCAAGTTATTTTTTCAGCATCCATTGTTAAAAAACTTGGTTTAAAATCATAATATTGTAGATGTTGTTCGGCTAGTATTTTATTTTCTGCAGTGATATCAACGCCGGTATATTCTGCGCCATTTTTACAAAATAAATAGGCATCATAACCCCCGCCAAATCCTATTTCTAGAACTTTTTTGTTTTTAAGTCTTTTAAATTGTACGATCTCATCAAGCCAATCGCATTCATATGTATATCTTTTATCAAGAACGGCATCAAAAAATTCTTTAGAGCCTTTTTGATGTCCATCTCCAAAAGTCCAGCCTGCAGGGTTATGGCCCCAAAATTTTTTTGAAGTTTCTTTAATTTTCTCTGGAACTACAGTCATTTATTTCTCCTTTTTTTGTAATAAATTTTTCAATTTTTTGCACATGATGCAGCCATGAGTAATTATCGGATACTTCTTTTCGTGCACTTATGCCAACTTTTTTTAAAATTGAGCTATCTAAATTAATGACCGCATGAGTAGCTGCTATAAATTGTGAATGGTTTTTTGCTTCTATCAAAATGCCTCTATGATGAGGCTCAATATTTAAATGCGCATTGATCATACAAGCAGCAGGACTTAGTATTTCAGCAATTTGTTCTAAATCTGATGCAATAATTGGTTTTGCTAAACTCATATATTCAAAAAGTTTTGTTGGAGAACCAAAAAAACGAGAGCCATCATTATTGGGCTGTGTAGGCGATAAAAAAGTATCACAAGAAGCTAAATATTCTCGCGCTTTTTGTGGTGATAAAATACCCGTGAATGAAGTATAGCTTAATGCCTGTTTTTTTTTTAAATTTTTATATAATTGTTCGCACAATGGGCCATCACCAATGAGAATAAAATGAGAATTTTGCTTCAATTGTGTATGAGCGATAATAATTTTTTCTATTACTTCAATACCATGCCATTGATTAAAAGTGCCGATAAATCCGAAAACAAATTTATTCTGTAAGTTTAAATTTTTACGTAATTTAATTCGTGATGCTTCTAAAGATTTAGTATTGAAAAAATCCGTATCTACTCCATTTGGGTTCATTAAAATTTTTTTTTCAGGAATTCCTTGTTGTATCAAATCTTCCTTCAGTACATTTGATACCGTTATAATATAGGTAGCATATTTAAGATTAATTTTTTCAATCCATGAAATAAGCCGATACAATTTCAACCAATGATTTGGTGCCCAATGCTTATTTACCCATGTCTCAGAACCATTATATTCTAAAATGAGTGGTATTTTTTTTATTGTACTTATAAGAATACCAGAGCAGTTCAAAACACTATAACGTTGATAAATAAAGTCAATTTTATATTTTTTGAAAACTTGCAGCGTTTGATAGGTGAAAAAAATATTTGATAAAAAACAATTTATTTTCCACCGCAAAAATAAAAGCCAATTTGGATTCTTAAGTTGTTGCAAGTACGAAACTTCTTTGAGTGATTGTAAAATTGTTAGCATGCAGGATGAAGAGCAAACGATAGAATATCCTAACTTGGCAAATCCTTGAATAACACCTTTAGTATGGCTTACTGAACCTCCGGCAATAAGTTCATTATCCATTATATCAGTGCGCAAATATAAAATGGTTTTTTTCATAGTGCGTCAGAAATATTAGATGCCATTAAGTTTTGCAAAGCCCATAATTGTAAAGAATATTCTTGGTTAGGTTGCTGATTTTTTTCAAATAACTGTCTAACCTGATTTACATCAATAAATTCATTCCATTCATGTTTTTTTGATTTTAACATATCTAAAAAATAGCTTCTAAAATAACGGCCTTCTTTAAACCAGCGTGAGGTTGGGGCAGCAAAACCAACTTTTTTTCTATAAATGACATCATGAGGTAAAACACCTTCAGCAGCTTTTTTTAGAATATATTTATTTATACCATTTTTATATTTAAACTCATTTGGCATATGTAAAGCGTATTCAACTAATGCATGATCTAAAAATGGCACTCTCCCTTCAACTGAAGTTGCCATAGTCATCTTATCAACGCGCATTAATAATAATTCTGGTAGGCGCTGTTTTAATTCTAGATAAGTTATTGAGGTTAAAAAATCTGATTCAGGCATAATTTTTTTCAGTTTTTTTAAATGATAATCAACAATGGTATAACTATCCGGATCTTGATTAATGCCGTTATATATTGCTTCTATTATTGGATCATGTGCAAAATCCGCTTTAGCTGAGAATAATTCTTGTTTCCATTGCTCAGAAAAAGCCATTGCGCCGCTCCAAAATAATGATTTATTTTCTGCCCAATTTTTTAATAATTCTAAACGATTTGGCCTTTGTGATAAAACTGGCGATGCAAGTTGATAAATGCCTTTTCTTGCAAAAGCAGGAATATATTTTTGAGAATATCGCCAATAGCGATTATACCAATTTATATATTGTGCGTATGAATTATAGCCACAGAAAAGCTCATCAGCACCTTCACCTACTAAAACAACTGTAACTCCAGCATCTTTAAGTAATTTTGAAACATAATATAACGGAATACAGACACAATCGGCTAAAGGTTCATCTTGGTAATGGACCATGTTTTCAAAAAAATCGAACGCTTCTTTTTCTGAAATTATAATCTCATGATGATCAGTATTAAATTTACGTGCAATTTTACGCGCCCAATTTGTTTCACTAAATTCTGGGCCATCGGCAAATGAAACATTAAATGTTTTAACCTGATCGGTAAATGATGCCATTAAGGCCACAATTAAACTAGAATCAATACCGCCTGATAAAAATGCACCAATTGGCACATCTGCCATTAATCTTTTTTTCACCGAATCGCTCAACAAAGATCGAATACTTCTTACACAAATTGCTTCACTTTTATATACACTATCATCAACTTCAATTTTTCTTTTAAGTGGCGTATACCATTCTTGAAAAGATACGCTTTTATTTTTATTAACTTTTAAATAATAAGCAGGTGGAAGTTTATATATCCCTTTGTATAGTGTCATGGGCGATGGGGTGACTAAGAAAGTTAGATAGTGATAAAGGCCTTGAGGATTTATTGCTTTTTCTATCCAGGGTAATTGCCATAGTGCTTTGATTTCTGATGCAAAGCTTAATACGCCTGACTGGGTAGAGAAATAAAGTGGTTTTACCCCCATACGATCTCTAACTAAGTATAATTCATCTTTCTTGAGATCGGCGATAACTATTGCAAACATTCCTTCAAGTTTATTTAAACATGAAATACCCCATTTTTTATATGCATACACAATTACTTCTGTATCAGATTGCGATTTAAATTTATAACCAAATGATTCAAGTTCTTTTCTTAATGTTTTGTGATTATAAATTTCGCCATTACAACAAACGGCAATTGATTTTTCTTTATCAAATAAAGGTTGAAAGGCAGATTTGGAAAGATCTACAATGCTTAACCTTCGATGAGCAAGCCCAAGTTGATGAGCATGAGAAACCCATACGCGATGGCCATCGGGTCCACGATGTGCAATCGATTTTTGCATTTTTTCTAAAAGATATTCGTCACATTTAAATTGAGAATTCGAAAGATTCAAAAAACCGGCTATACCACACATAGTATCCTTTTTTGTATATGTATAGTCTAGAAAAGGTATAGAATTTTTCAAGTATATCGAAATGATCTAATTTTATATCGTTGTGTTAATGCTTCTTTTCTTGATAAATCAAAAAGAAAGAAAAAATAAAGGAGCGAAGGTGCCAGAGTTACCAGAAGTTAAAAATTTTACTCGTTATATTAAAGCGACAAGTTTACATAAAAAAATAACTGATGTTACCGCGCAAGATAAGCGATTAATAAAAGAAGTTACTTTTAGTGATTTTAAAAAACATGTAATCGATAATGCTTTTGAAGATGCCATTCAGCGTGGGAAATATACGATAATTTCTTTAAAAAAGAAAAAAAACTTTTTGATTATGCATTTTGGCATGACTGGTAGTGTGCATTATATAAAATCTGATACGCCAAAAGAGGGAAATGATAAATATACAAAAGTTATTTTTAAATTTTCTAATGATTATGAATTGCGATGGATTAATAAAAGAAAATTTGGGGCATTGTTTTTAGTTAAAAACTTAGATGAGATTAAAGCATTAAAAACATTAGGTCCGGATCCGCTTTCATTAACAGAAAGCAAATTTTTAAAAATAATGAATGATCACGAACGTCAAAATATAAAATCATTTTTAATGGATCAAAAAAATATTGCTGGTATTGGTAATGAATATTCGGATGAAATTTTATATCAAGCCAAAATAAACCCTCATAAATCGGTGCAAGATTTAAATACTACTACCAGAAAAAAGCTATTTAAAACGATAAAAGATGTATTAAAAGAAGCAATTGATATTAGAATGCATGATAAAAAGTTTGATCCAAAAAAATGGTTAATAGTGCATCGTAAAAAAAATGGGCATTGTCCTAAAAATAGTAATCATAAACTGAAGAATGAAACTATCGCTGGCCGCTCTTCTTACTGGTGTCCAATTTGTCAAAAAAAGTGAGTAGCATGAAAAAAATATTTAAAAACTTAACGCAAGAATTACAAAAAAAGATTAAAGAAAAATCTATGCCATCTTGGATTCCTCCCATGCTTGCTACTTTAACAAAAGATTATTTTTCTAAGGAGGGTTGGATTTTCGAACGGAAATTAGATGGTGAGCGTATTATAATTTATAAAAACAAAAATGATGTTTCTTTAAAAACAAGAAATAAAAAAACAGTTAATGTAGCGTATCCTGAAATTGAAGACGCGATCAAAAAAATAAAACTAAAAACCTGTATTTTAGATGGTGAAATAGTTGCTTTTGAGGGAAATATTACAAGTTTTTCAAAACTGCAGCCACGCATGCATATCAGTAAAAAAGAGGAGGCAGAAAAAAGTTCAGTTGCCGTTTATTATTATATTTTTGATCTTTTGTATTTGGAAGGCGCTGATATAAGAGAGCTACCATTGCGAGCGCGCAAATCATTATTGAAAAAAAGTATAGCATTTGAAGATCCGCTCCGTTATATGATTCATCGAAATAAAGAAGGCAAAAAATATCATAAAGAAGCATGCAAAAAAGGCTGGGAAGGGTTAATTGCTAAAGATACTGAAAGCACTTATGTATCAAAGCGATCAAAAAAATGGCTCAAATTTAAATGTGTAAATGAACAAGAATTTGTTATTGGCGGATATACGAATCCAAAAGGTGAGCGGATAGGATTCGGCGCATTACTTCTTGGTTATTATAAAAATGATAAATTAATATTTGCTGGGCGAGTTGGTACTGGTTTTGATGATGAAATGTTAGAAACACTTTCCGAGGAATTAAAGAAAATAAAGATTAAAGAAAATCCATTTGCAGCAAAAAAAGAAATTGCTACTAAAGATGTACATTGGGTTAAGCCTAAATTAGTAGGTCAAGTAGGTTTTACTGAATGGACAAAAGAGGGGAAATTACGTCATCCGCGCTTTCTTGGATTGCGTCGAGATAAAGATCCAAAAGATGTAATAAGAGAAAAAGCATCATAAATATCTTTAAAAAAATTAAAATCGCTGAAATTTAAACTTTTTTAATCCTATAAATGTCATTTTTAACAAAAGAAGACCATGATAAAACCGCCTAATTTGTGTAGACCCGTAAGTGCGGGCTTTATAATGGACTGGCATATCAATAATTTTTAAATTTTGTTTTGCAGCACCAAATAAAAGATCAAAATCACCAAATGGATCAAATTCACCAAAAAAAGCACGATTTTTTACGATTTTTTGATAATCTTCTTTAAATAAAACTTTAGTACCACAAAGCGTATCTTTTACACGTTGACCTAATAACCAAGAAAAACTGAGCGCAAAGCAATGATTGGCAATCATATTTAAAAATCGCATTGCTTCAGATTCCATACCATAAATCAATCGTGAACCATTAATGAACTCACCATCGCCATTGCAGAGTGCATTAAAAAATTTTGTTAACTCTTCTGGTGGTGCGGTTAAATCAGCATCCTGAATCATTAAAATGTCACCGTTTGCTTTGTCAAAGCCAATACGGACTGCATTGCCTTTTCCTTTACCATCTTGCTCAAAAAATTTAATATTTTTTTCAGGATATGCGGTTATAATTCGTTGTATTTCATTAGCAGTATCATCCTGCGAATTTCCTTCCACAAAAATAATTTCTGTTGATTTTCCCATTTGTGGGCATCGTTTAACTGCAGCTTCAATATTTCCTCGTTCATTTTTACAGGGAATAATTATGGATACTGAAAAATCCTTAGGATTTTTCTTTTGTTGTTTTGGCCGAGCAATAATCCACTCAATTAAGCATATACGGTTAATAATAGGCAATGGTGCTATAACTTTATTAAAAAGCCAGGAAAGAAAAGGAATATAGCAAGGCATTAACATTGAGCGCTCGGTTTTAACCACTTCAAAACCGGCTAATGATAAAAAATGTTGTAAATCTTGATGAGATATCCAATTTTTCAATGGTGTTTGCCTGCGTAATTTTAATTTTTGTGTCAATCGTAATATTGGTTCCCAGAAAAAAGAATACGAATCAATAATAATGCGTGTTTTATTGTGACAATATGGTTGTAAAGAATTTAAAAAATCTTGAATATCATCTACTTCATGTGTAATCGATGATAAAATAATATAATCAAATTGTTCTTTAGGGATTTTATTTAACGATTGATAAAAATATAATGCCGGATACTTTGCTTGTGCTTTTTGTATACAATCTTTTTCTGCATCAACCCCAACACCAAATGATGAATTTACTGATGCCAATAAATAACCAGTTTTACAACCAACTTGTAGAACTTGAGTTTGTTGTGAAATAATAAATTGATATGATTTTGCAAGATGGTTGTGATAATAATAATTTTTTTTTAACCAGTAATCGTAAGAAGTAATCATTCAATAATCAATATTATAAGTTTTATATTCAGTGTAATTATAATCGTTTATTAATTTTTTAATTATATAAGGTTGTGAAATGTTTTTCAAAACTAAAATAGGTTGAATGGTTCCATTGTTTAATTTTGGATTAAAAATTGAGTCATTAAATTCTTGAATACCAATTAACGAAAATAAAAAAACTCTTCTTTTCATTTCTCTCATTATTTTTTAAGCTGCTATAGTTTTATATTAGTGTAAATTATTGTGAAGTTCAATTTAAGAGTTTTTTACAAGATAGTTAGAATTTCGAGTAATTTTTTATTCTAAAAAAATGTTTGGCAAATCTGGATTAAAAAAAAGTACGGCTGTGGATACATTTGAAATCGAATGAATAAAAATATTACAACAAGAAAGAAGAATTGCTTCAATTAGAACCTCTTCTCCTCTTAATGCTCTATTGCCCTCTTCTCCTCTTAATGCTCTATTGCGATGATGAATTGGTTTATTGCTATCAGATCGGTACGCATCATAGTATATTACTTTACCAGGAAGATTTAGCTTCATTTTTTGTAGAATGTGTGCTTCATCTGTTGCCACAAAGAATTGGTACCCAGAATATTTTTTTGTTGTTTCAATGAATTTTTTTAATGCAACTGGGCGCACCTCTGTAAATTTATCAGTTCCACGGATATGCAATCCCACTGTTTTTTTCCCTTTTAAATTTTTTGTATAAAAACTAGTAATTTTTTCTAGTATTTTAGGTTTTATATGAATAAATTTTGTGATAAGGTAATGCATTCTTTTTCTTAGATCTGGAGAAAAGTTTTTTTTATATTCTTTCTGTAGGGGCAAACGGGAACCATCGGGGGCTGCATAATTATTATCAATTCGATCAGGAAATTGGTAATTAAAAATACTTGTTTGTTCAAAATAATATTCCCATACATTTTCAGAACGGCTATAACCTGGAACATAATATAAATTTTGATTATCCCAGTAAACAACTGGTTCAGTATTTGTTTTATTGCACCAATTCAAATGATTTAATACCCCTAAAAAATTTGAAAAAAAACCAGCTGGTCGAGAACCGATAACATGTTTTTCGATAGCCGATAGATTATAAAAAGTAAAAAAAATTAGCAGGATAAACATTTCTTTCTCAATATTTATTTATTTTTATTTGATACGAATATAAATTTGATCTAAAAATAAAGTCAATAAAAGTAAGATCTGTTAATTCTTTAGTTGGAATAATAATGGTGTTACATAGTAGATTTATTTTTATAATTGAACAATTGATCATTAACATATTCAACTGCGACTATTTTTGGAAGTAATTTAATATTTTAAGATGAAGTAGTAAAATAAATTAAAGAAGCAATACAGATTTAAAGTTGTTTATGAATTGATAATCTCCGGTTTTAATATTTTTTCTCTCCTTTATTCTTTTATAATAAGTATACAAGTAAGCTAAATTGATTAAATATTGAATAAATATTGCATTAAAAATTCGAATTAGTTTAACTAAACTAAACATTATTAATTTTTTAAAGCGAGAAGGAAAAAATGGCTAATCCGGTATACATAATGCTTAATTTTTATATTTTGTTATCCTTTTTTTTATTTATTCCAAAAAATTTTCTTGCTAATTCAGATATAATAAATATGCGAATAAATCTTGCTATTAGTTGCCGTGATTGCGAATATATACCTAAGGTGCCAAATGCTGGTAAAATAGTAAGTATAGATAATACTTTATTTCAAGTTATGCATAATGGCATATATGTTCTTTATGGAGCATATCATGGCCAATGGATGAGTAAAATTATTCAGGCACTGAGAGGGCATCATGAACCTCAAGAAGAAAAAGTCTTTTATGAAGTTTTAAAAACTATGCCTAATTCGGCTACAATGATTGAATTAGGAAGTTCTTGGTCTTATTATTCTATGTGGTTTCATAAATTTGTACTTAATGCTAAAAATTATATGATTGAACCGAATTTTGAAAAATTAGATATTGGTAAAAAGCATTTTTATTTTAATAATATGCAAGGAAGCTTTTTTAATGCGTTTTTAGGTAAGAGTTCAGATAAAAATGCTATTTTTGTTGATTGGGATAATAAGCAATATCAAATTCCTAGAATATGTATTGATGATTTTGTAGAAGAAAACGATATAGAGTTTATACATATTTTGCATAGCGATATTCAGGGAGCAGAATATGACATGCTATTGGGTTCCAAACAAACTATTTTAAATAACAAAATAGGGTATGTATTTATTTCGACTCATGGGGATTGTCATGATAAATGTCTAAATTTTTTGACCAAAACAAATTTTCATATAATCGCTGAACATTCTTGTCAGGAAAGTTATTCTGTAGATGGTTTAATTGTTGCTCGACATAAAAACTATCAAGGTCTAAACTTTGTTGAAATTAGCAAAAAAAAGTAAGTTGTTACTTGTTTTTACTTATAGATAACTTTTCGTTTCGATATCTGCCCAAGGATTAATAGGACCACCATAGCGACCGAGCCCCATCATGCTTAAAAGATGATATTGAAAACCTGAATCAAATATAAGTTGAATGCTCTCATTCATGGATTAATCGTTTTAGACGATTATTGATTCGTTGGGATAAAAAATTAGATAATTTTTGGGTATTTTTTAATTTCACTGTCAAATCATTGTTTTTAGAAAAATTTAACTTTCGGATAGGTTCTTAGTGTAAATTATTGTGAAATGTAATTTAAGAGTTTTTTACAAGATAGTTAGAATTCGAGTAAGTTTTTATTTAAAAATTAAAAAATTTTATATTATTATAGTTAATATATAAATTATATTTTATATTTTCATCAAAAAAAAGAAGAGAAGACAAATGAGATTTTTTTATTTTTTTTATTTTCTTTCCACTTGTTTTTATTTGATTCCTAATAATTTTTTTTCCTGTGATCCTAAAGATTTAATTTCGCCCTACCGGTTTGATATTATGGCTAAATATATTTATGCTAAGCATTTTTGCTTAGGTGTGCAGAATGCATGGGCTAAAGAATTATATAAAGCTCACTTAGATGTATGGAATGGGTGTCGGGAATATTTACCAAAACCAGATTTTTCGCATTTTCATTGTGCAAAAGAATATCAAGAAAAGTTTAATTTTAAAGATTACTATTGCAGCTTTGAGAAGCTAATTATAGAAATGAAAAAGAATGGTTTTAATGAAAATAAATCGGTATTACCTGTTGATAAAAATTTAATTCTAATAGATGGATCGCATCGTTTGGGATCTGCTTTGGCTTGTAATATTCTGGTTTCTGTAAAAGTTTTAGATAAGAATACACATCGATTTTCTGCAGATTATTTTAAAAATAAAAAAGATTTAGTCTTATCTGGTTTAAAAACTGAGTACTTAGATGCTATGGCTTTGGAATATACTCGGCTTAAACAAGATACTTTTATAGTCTCAATTTTTCCCGCCGCTAGAGGAAAACTTGATCGAGTTAGGGCAATTTTGAATCAATTTAGCACTATTGTCTATGAAAAAGATATACAGTTTTTTAACAATGGGCCCCAAAACTTTATTCATCTTTTATATGAAACAGAAAATTGGGTTGGCTCCTGGCAAAATAATTTTGCTGGCGTAAAAGGAAAAACTAATGGCTGTTTTCCTGAAAATAAAGGACTTGTACATATTTTTTTGATAGAAGCGAATAATTTAGAAATATTACGTCAAGCTAAAGAGCAAATTCGTTCTCTATTTAAAATTGGAAATGATTCGATACATATAAATGATACTTATGATGAAACACTTAAATTAGCTGAAGCTGTCTTTAATGAAAATAGTATTCACTGGTTAAATCATGCGAAAATAAAATATTGTAAAAATTTTGAACGCTATATAAATGAGTTTAAACAGTGGCTTAAGCAAGAAAATATCGATAAGGAATGTTTTTGTATAGACACAAGCGCTGTGCTATCTGCATATGGTTTACGAGATTGCCGTGATTTAGATTTTTTACATCATAATTTTGATGCAAAAGTATCTAATTTAAATAATAAATATCTTGGTAGTCATAATACCGAATTAAAATATCATACCTATGAAAAAGATCAGATTATTTTTAACCCTCGATATTATTTTTATTATAAAGGTGTAAAGTTTGCATCATTGAATGTAATAAAATTACTTAAAACAAATCGTAATGAAGAAAAAGATCGTCACGATATAAATTTAATAAATTCAATTTATATATAGGGTAAAATCAATTAATTTTAATTTTTTTTGATTCTTTTACTTGTTTTTGGCAACTGACTAAAATTAACAAAAAAAAGCGAGATTTTCATTTTTTTAACAGGCTATTTCAATAACCTTAATTTTGGGATAGGTTAAATTAATATTGCACCTAGCGCTACTTTCCAAAAAATATAAACATTTCTTCAAGACCCTGACTCAATGTAATGGTAGAATTAAAACCAAGTTTTTTAATTCTATTCAAGCATGGTTTCCTTTTTTTTGGATCAGTAGGATCTATTTGCTCAATATGATTAATTGATACTAAATATCCTAAATATTTTTCTATAATTTTATTTAATTTTATTGCCACTTCATTAATTGTAAATTCTTCATCGTTACCAATATTAAAGACTCGTTCTTGAATGAGCTGTGCTTTTGCAATTTCATTGTTTTCCAAAAGAATTAATAATTGCTCTATTGTATTAGTTATAAAAGAAAAACTTCGTGTTTGATTGCCGCTTCCATAAATCACCATTGGTTTACGATCCAATGCAGCGGCAATAAAATTGGTAACAACACGGCCATCATGTAAATTCATTCCAGGACCATAAGTATTAAATATTCGTGCAATTCTAATATCTAAGCCATAATTATCAAAATACCATTTGCATAATGTTTCACCGCCTCTTTTCGATTGATCATATTGTGATCTCATGCCCCATGGATTAGCATTGCCAGGATAATCTTCTGTTTGTGGACTTATTTCTGGGTCACCATATACTTCTGATGAAGAGGCAAAGACAAATCGAGCATTTTTTCTTAACGCAAGATCTAATGCGTTTTTTGTTCCATGAAGCCCCGTTGCTAATGTTTCAAAAGGGAGTTTATAATAATATTGTGGGCTCGGAACTGATGCTAAATGAATTATGGCATCAAGATTCCCTTCAATATCATAGGGTTGCGTAACATCAATCTCATGAAATTCAAAATTTTTATATTTTAGCAAAGGCTTAATATTTTCTTTGTTGCAGCATAAGAAAGAATCTAGGGCAATTACATAATAATTTAAGTCCAAGAGCTTTTTTACTAAATGACTACCAATAAATCCTGCGCCGCCAGTAATGGCTACTCGTTTTAAGTTTTCCGATTGTTTATTTTTGGGTATCACTTTTAATACTTTGGAGTTATCAGATTCCAGTGAGAATCGTTCAATGATATTTTGAAAATTATAGCTATTTTCATTTTCATAAACCAAATCATTCAAAAAAAACATCCGATTTTCCACATTAATTTCAGGAACATTAGTCTGATGAATAATCTTATTTAAACTAGGATTAACTAGGTGAGGTAATTGTATTAATGATTTTTTTTCTGTTGGCATTAGAATAATGCGTATATCACTATTTCTAAATCGTATGTATGCACTTGCCCACGCTAATGCAACACGAGCTCCTTCAGTAGTGTATGCATTTTTGTCTAAAGGGCCTACATTATCAAATTGTGTAGGACATAAAAAAATAACTGGTAATGTATGTTTTTCCGCATATTGTAATAATAAAGGAAACTTAAATGCCGCATTAAAAAAATATTGCTGAGCATAAGAGCTATCGGTCTCGAGCAACATTGGATCATGAGAGAAAATTAAAGCATTTATATGGTCATTTTGTTTAGAAGTTAAAAAAAATGCTTCAGTATTAAAAATATACAAAAAGTTAATAATAAATAATACCCAATGCTTCATGTTTATTCTCCAAGAATAGTTAAAAAAAAAATTAAGATAATTTATCTCGATAAAATTCAATCAATTTTTGCCAGTAAAGAAAATATATTTTTGCTAAATTGTAATTATGAAAATTATTTTTAATCTCTTCAGATTTTTTTTCTAAAAATTCTTCAGTTACTTCGTGCCAATCCTTAATAATAAGTATTGGTAAATCAAGGAGTAATTCATCGAGCATTGATGTTTTTAGGATTGGAATAGCTCCCATTAATAGTGCTTCCCAAGTACGATGACAATCAAGACCATTACCTGCAGGACTCAAAATAAATTTGGCCTCTGACATATTTTGTAAGTATATTTCAAGTTTCTCTGAATATAAATTTTTACAAAAAGATTTATTAGAAAAAAAATTGAATACTTCATTTCTTATTGATGGAGCGGTACCCACCCTAAAATTTATTCCCAGTAAATAGTTTTTTTCGATATATAAGTTTTTTAACGTTTTATTAAATACATCGATGTTACCATGAGACCAACATCGATTTGCTATGCCAATAGGAATAGGAATAAATTTTTCATTATTCATAATTGTTGGATTTTGTCCAAACCAATAGAGAATTTTTTTATCATATACATAATGTTCGAATTTTCCTGGTGCTGAATCATCTGAATTATGTGTTATTAAAATGTATTTCTGTTGAATATTAGGGTGAATTTTTGTAAAAAATAGATTTAGATAATCAGTTTTGACAAAAATAATATCTTTATACTTTATATCTTTAGGATTTAATGATTTATTTGTTTCATCAAAAATATGATTTGCTAGTGCACGAAAAGAATCACCAGATATATATGGAAAACTACTATCTCGAATTTGTGAGTAATTATTGTTCATATAAGTAAAAGAAAGTAGACTTATAATGCACAATAAATAGATATACATTAGATATGTTCCTCTTATAAAAATTATTTTACTTAACTTTTAAATTCATCGAGTTTTTTAGAATGTATATGAAGATTATTAATTCTATATTTCTTATTTTTATAAGTTAAAAAAGGAACTTTTCTACCTTGCCAATCTTTTTCCCATTCATAAATAAAATGAGAAGGATTAAAAATACAGCTTTCATTAATAAATCCAGGAAGTGATTGACCGTTTCTTGGATCAATTCCTCCTAAATACTGACCCAGTGCTGCACCATCAAAAATAGATTTAAATTCATCAAAATAATTATGGTACGGATCAGAATTAACTACCTTCTGGCCGAGCTGATTTTTTAGCTCATGATCATGTACATAATCAGGTATAATTATAGGAAGGAAATCTATAAATTCCTTTCCATATTTTTCTTTACAATGAGCTAAGATTTCCATGTCATTGAATCCTTGTTTGGCGCGATAAGCAATGAATGAAACAAGTGTATTAATCATCTGTTTAGTTGGTATATATAGAAAACTTGGAATACAACGATTATCATTATCGAAAATAGCTGCAATTCCTTTATATCTTTTTAAAGCATGAAAAATATCACTTATATTTACATAAAGCATTACATCAGTCTCAAGATGAATTACATGCTCCAAATTTAATTGTGAAATAAGCTCATCAAGATAAAAAAAACGCTCAGTTGCTTTTCGCCAAAAGCCTTCTCTCCATGAGTTATTTAATGACGAGTTTTCATTAAATTCTTGGTGTTCTTTGCTGTGATGTAATTCTTCACAAAATATTGTGATAATATTATTAGTCGAAATTATAAAATTATCCCTTTCATCTTTTTTTGCATTTTTATTGATTATCAAGTAAATTGGCGCTTCAGGGTTAAATAAGCGAGCTTGTTCTAATGCAAATTTAGTATATGATGGTAATACTGGTCCTACATGAACAAATACAAGAGAATAATCAGTAATTTTTGAATTAATATTAATCCCAAATAAAACTAATAAGAAAAATATATAATATCTCATATTATTCTTTCAGATAGCTATGGCATGAAACATAATCATAATCCAGATATTTATGACAATCTTTTAAGTGAATATTTGCCCATTTTAGTTTTCTAATTTTTGCTTGATTTGTTCGTGAAAAAATAAAATTAAAATAAATCTCATATTCAGACATACACGAGCCAAATACCTCTTTTTGATCAATACACCTACAAATAGCTTTCCAAGGATCAATTTTGTGATTATTTACTATTGCTCCAAACAAATCAAGAATAACTTCTCTATTGAAAATCATATGATGTGAAACGCCAGAATGCTGGGAAAATACTTTTTTAAAATTAGGTAATAAACGAGATCCATGATGAAAATAAGGCTCATGATATTCAGTTCCTACATTAAATAAAGGATTTTCATGAGTATCCTGAAATGATACGGGTTTTAAAAATATTGTGTCTGCATCTACAATGAGAACATTTTCGGATATCTCTGGAATAATTATGGGGGCATATAATTTAATAAATTGTTGAAATATCCATCCAATTCTTGTTTTTTTTGATTTTAAAAATTCAAATGCTTTTTTTTCATTTCCAAATATTTCAAGGGCAATTAATTCTTTGTTAAAAGGAAAGTCAGTTTCATTAAACCATTCTGCTTTTTCAGTAAATTTCTTTGATGAAACTGTAATAATTCTTCGAACTCCTTCAATGTTATTACGGGCTCCTTCTATGACCATGTTTAAGGTAGGAAGGTCTTTTTCATGTACTGGTATAACAACATCAATTGGCCCCTTGCTAAAAAAATATGCAGTCGTATTAGTATTAACTATGAACCCAAATAAAATTAAATATAAATAAAAAAAATTGTATTTATTGGCAATTTTTGAATAGTCCATTATTACTCACTTATAAAATACTCTTCTTTATTCAGCTGCTATAATTTTCAGGGATATATGCGACCATGATATTATTTGGATATTCGCCATGATCACCACCATCGATATAAGTAATAATATATAAAGGATTTATTTCTTTTATTTTTTCAATTATTTGCTCTTTAGTAATAAAATCAAAGAGTAGCATATTACAACAATGCATATCATCAATAAGTATAGTATGCGTTTTTATATGATGCTGCTTAATCTGTTCTAATTCTTCAAGTAGAGGCGTATTTTTTTTTTGCTGAGGATCCGGCCATCCATTATGTCCATCAAGCCAGAATGTTATAGGTTCTTGAATATTTCTAATAACATTTAATAAGATCTTTCCTGAATCTCCATGCCAAATATGTACATTCGAATTTTGTTTGAATTTTTTTTTGGCTTCACTAAAAAACTTTTCATTAATTTCAATTGAGTGAATTTCCCTAAACCCTGCTCTTAACGCAAAACGAATCCCATCACCAGAAAACGTACCAGTTTCTACAAAATATTTATTTGGAAATGCTTCAAACCCTTCAGGTCCCATGTTTGCAGTAATAAGACTAAAAGATAGTAAGAAAAATAAATAAATCATCATGCTCCTTTAAATTTTAAGAATACTTTAAAAAGTTTAACTACTGATTGTTTAAAAAATCAACATTTTTAACCTCCTAATAAGGTAATTTCATCGATAATGGGCTTCCATTGATTATTTATTTGTTCCCAGTGACCTTTTTGGGGAGAAATCTCTAACATATATTTTGCAATTTTTGCTGCTACATATGAAAAATTCGATTGAGGCCGAATTAAACAATCAAATTTAGTCATAGCAAAAAAATCTTCTAATAATGTTACTTTTTTTTCTCTACAAGAAAATTTTACGTTTTTATAATTTTCAAATTTTTTTTTAAAATATTCTGTTAATATTTGAGGATTTTCATCATCGGTAAAAATATATATGTATAGCTTGAAATCTTGAAATAAATGAATACAATATATTATTTGCTTAATATAAAATGATTTAGGAGGGAACTTAAGTAAATCTTTAAAATCTACATATTCATAAGGATTATGTACAGCATTTTCAATGTCAGATAATAATGGGCCATCTCCTCTACGAATATGGACTGCGATGCAAATATGATCATTAGGTAAAGGAAAATTTAATAGGTCTTTATTTATTGGTTGAATTGTTTTTTGTATTTCCGTTAAAAAATCTGGATTTTTCCAATCGACATCAAAATGTATCCATTTATTGTTAATTGGTGATAAATGTTCTGATTCGAATTCACTAAAATAAGGAACAACATACACACAATTGGCTTTGGTATCTATAATCAAGTTTTCTTTAGTAAGAGTAAGCTCTTTTTTGACTACATGAGAACGATAAGAACTTCTAGGGTTTTCAATTTTGTGTAACATTAATTGATCAGAATATTGGAAATTTTTATACAATAAGGGAATTTTATATTGAAATGATAGCCACTTTGCATGCAAATATGCCAATAAATTATCTCCAAATCTTCCTCCACTAAATTCATAAGTAATTTTAGCTGTCTCATTATTGGGAAATATTATACTCAAAAAACAACTTGAAAATGTTAGAGCAAGATACAAATAAAAATTCTTCAAATTCTAATTACCCCAGTTTTTCTATTTAATAACTCGCTTTTTATATAGCAATCCTAGATCTTTTTTCTCATCAAAAAAGTTAAACCTATAATTAATAATGTCTTCAATATTATTCAAAAAGTTTTCTTTATTTAAACAAATATTAAATACATTTTTTAAAATACTATTTTTTTCTAATCTAAATGCATATACATTTTCTTGTATAGCAAATTGCTTTTCATTAAAGCAACTTTTATCAATATTTAAATAAAATGCGTAAGCTTTTGTTTTATCCAGTATTTGCGCACATGAAATACTATCAAAGAAATTCTCAAAGTAATAAGACTTATTTAAAATCAGTAAGCTCAGGAACAAGAGTAGAAAGTGGTTATGAATTTATGACATCTACTGGCAGGCAAATCACATCTTCATTGTAATTATTATCGAAAAATAATTTTTTACTAAAAACCCAAATTTTTCTATAACTTTTTACATATTGAATAATTGATCTTATTGTTTTTTGCAATATTTCGGGGTTTTCATCGTGTGCAATAATGACTACATCGATTGCGGTTATATTTTTATATGTAGAAAATTGTGGTTCTTTCAATTCGGGAAATCGAGCCTTGCTTTAGCATACCTATCAACTACATTAAAAATATAATCAGCTAAACAGTGAAATGTATTTCCAGTTATGTAAGGAAAGCTTGATTTGGAATCTTCTTTTGTTATTATATTTAAAAAAATAAAAAAAAGTAATAATATCTAATTTTTATTTTTTATATTTTCCTAATTTTTAAAAACAAATTGATTATACTATTTAAGAATAATTAAAATTTAGAGAGATTTTGAAGGATATGATTAAATTTTTTATAAGTCGATTAAGTAATAAGTATTTAGGGCTATGTTTTTTAATAATTATATATATTTTTTTTATTTGTTCATTTTTTTATAATTATGCAAAATTTGCCATAACTTATGAAATTTCAGGAGGAAGATTAGGTGATCAATTAATTTATTATTGTATTGCAAAAAACCTCTCTATAAAACATAATATACCTTTTTTTTATAGGCCATTTAAATATTCTGATAAATTAATGTTATCAAGCCTTGATAATCAACTTAATGAAAAGGATTTGCAAAAATATGAAATTGTTAAAATTGGTAGTGAAGTACCTCATATTTTAAATCAGAGCAATAAAGAAAATATATTATATTTAGTTTCATTTCAGCATTGGCATACTTCTTCAAAGGATCCTAAATGGTATGGAGTTAACTCAACGAAAGAGTTTCGTCGTTTGCTAAAAAAACTTATTTTACCCAAAGTTCCAATACAAACAATTAAGTTGCCCCAAAATACCATAATAGTTGCAGTTCATGTTAGAACTGGTGAAGGATATGATTCGGTAATTTTAACCGCTAATCATACAGAAAAATTTCCAAAAGATGAGTTTTACATCAAACAAATTAATAAGATAAAAAATCATTATAAAAATAAAAAAATATACTTTCATATTTTTACTGATGCAATAAACCCAGAATTATTATTGAAAAAGTATAAAAGTATATTTTCAGATCCATTTTTAACTTTTGGAATAAGAAAAGAAAAGGAATCATGGAAATCAAATATTTTAAATGACCTTTTTTCAATGGCAAATTGTGATTGTTTAATTCGACCAAAATCTGGTTTTTCGGTAATTTCACAAGTTATTGGAAATCATAATATTATATTTTATCCTGGAGGAGAAATTTTTAATTATTAATTAATATTTAATAACCAATAAAAGAATTATGATGATAAACAAAAGTATAAATTTCTTCTGGATCAATAAGTGTTTTATCTGGCAAACAAATGGAATATAATGGAAAAATATAACTTGCTAATTGGATGACGATAAGGATTAAAATTTTTTTTCATATTTTTCCTTTTTAAAGATTGATTTTTTTATAAATTTCATCAGCACCAGTACGTTTTACGAGTTGGTATCCTTTTTTTAATAAATAATTATAAATGTATGGCTCATTATAATTATTTTCAACATCAATGATATTTATAATTATTTTGCTAAAATCAATCGATTTTAAGATATCTAATTCACCACCTTCTGTGTCAATGCTTAAATAATCGATGTATCGTATATCATATTTTTCTAAGATTGTATTAAGCGTATAACAAGGTATTACTATGATTTTTTTAGTCCCTCCATAAAGGGCTAACTCTCGATTAATTCGTTCTATATGTCGTGGATCATATTTTTTAATTAACCCACTAAGCATATCAGTACGTTCAGTGATACCTTGAATGGCTAAAAATTGAGCTAGTTCTTCTTGCGATCCTATGCATGCATTAATACATGTACAAGATCGATTTTTTTGAAGAATTTTGAATGCTGATGGTAGTGGTTCGAAGCAAATACCTTTCCAACCTAAATGTTTTTCAAAAAAATATGTATTGCTATAAGTTATACCGTCATTGGCACCAATATCGATAAAAAAACCTTTTTTATCATCTTTAAAAAATTGCTCATAAATAAATTGATCTTGGTTATTTTGACTATAAAATTGTGTATTCGTTGTTTGATAATATAATCCAAAAATTATTAAAAAAAAGAAATATTTAGATTTTTTCATTTTTACTTTTCCCAATTAATATCCCAGATATCAAGTTCTTTAAAATATTTTTTTCCATATTGAATAAACCAATTAAGTACTTGTTCTTTTCGCCATAATACAGGTTTATTAAAAACAGAGAAATCTAAAAACTCATATCCTTCAAACCATTCTTTAGGTGCAGAGAGTGTTTTTAGTGCTTTTTCATCTTTGCTCGGAGCATATCGCTTGTTAATTTCCAAACTAGATTTATCTGGTTCTCTTATTCGCTCTAAGCAGCGATACCAAGCTTGTTTGATGAGTAAATTTTTCCAGTTCACAAATTGGAAATGCATAAAACCATATTGATATCCAGGAATTCTATAAGTTTTACCGTTAAGGTTTTGTGGTATTCTGCTTGCATGAAGCCAGTTTTTTTCATAAGAACAATGTTTATCATCGCAAAAAATTATAGATTTATATAACCATGACCAGCAGCTATCATCGCACCGGTAATGATAAATATCTCGCCATAATTGAATCCAGACCATTTCAATTTTTTCACCTGTTTGTAAAGAAAGAATTTGATTGCGTAAATAATTATTTTTCATGCAATTAGCAGTGAATATTTCATCAGCATCGATTACAATAAAATGAGTACCACCAATTTGCCTACCGGCTTTTAGTAACAATTGTGAATTATCACTTTCGTTACCAGATTCACGGGTAGACTGTTTCTGTGTTAAAATTTTTTCAATATTCAATTGTTCAGCTAAAGAACAAACAATAAAAAGAGAATCATCAGAAGAAGCATCATCAAGTACAACAATTGCATCAGTATAACAAGAGAGTGCGCGTAAATATTGTTCTATGATATTTTCTTCATTACGTACTTGGACAAGACCTATTATTTTGGATTGTTTTGTAAAAGAAAAAAGGTATTGCGGTAAAATAGTTAAGCTTATTACTAGAGAAATAAAAATAACCTTAGATTGTTTCATATATTTTTTCCTCTAAGAATAAGTTATAAAGAAATTATTTATTTTTCTTTGTTTATATAGCCTTTCATCATCCTGCCAAAATTTCATATTTTTTACGTATAGCTTTTCAGATTGAGCTTTTTCAGTTTCCGGATAACGATGTAAAAATAATGTTTGGTAATATAATTTTTCTTTTTTTAACTTACGAGAAACTTCTGCTAGTTCATTATCACAATAAAAAGCTTTATATTCTGGGTAATAAACGTATCCAAATGCGAGATAATAATTTATTCCCATAATGGGATAGGTATTGAAATTTTTTGGATCGCGTCCATCAGAAAAATTTAGTACACCATCAAAATCAGGGAAATGAGTAAGCATTTCTTGTACAATAATCTCATCGAATTTATCTACTACCGGCTCCATATCATCACTAGTGACGATAAGAATATCAAATTGATCTATATATTTATCAATATCTTTATTATAAGCTTCAATTTTGGATCGATTTCTAGAAAATGTATAGGTTAAATGGGGGAATTTATCCAATATTTCTATTACTTTTGGGTTGTTCATTGTTGAGTCATCTATATCACACGAAATTAAAAAATGATAAGGAATTTCTTTTGAAAGTTTCTCGAAATAAAGATTAAGAAACTCGAAAAATTGCTTTGGTCTGGAACGAGTGGGAATTTTTATTAATAACCGAGGAATGTTTTCAGATGCAGTTAGATCAATTGAAGTAAACAAAAAAAAAGTAAATAGAAAAAATATTTTTTTTAACACTTGCCTCTCCTTTTATTTTTATTATCCTATGACTTTTATTGAAAATCACAAGTGCTTTATTAATTTCTATAATAAAAGGTAAAAATATGAATCAAAATGTTTTTTCTAAATGTATGATTATTGCGTTTTGTTTATCAAGCTCGATTTTTGCAAATGATATTATTGTTTCTTTGGAAGGAACAACTGGCGCAGGGAAAACAACCTTACTAAAAATTCTTGAAAATAATTTACCCGAAGTTCAGATAGTATATGAACCAGTTGAAGCTATGCAAGATTTGGGTGGTTGCGGTAATTTACTGGAAACATATTACAAAGATATGCCACGTTGGTCTTATTTATTTCAGACTTATGTATTTCCCATTCAGGCAAAAGCAATAGAAAAAGCAGTATTGAACTCTGAAAAAAATATTTTTGTTCTTGATAGGTCAATTTACGCTGGTTTTTATGTTTTTGGCAAAATGCTTAAAGAAAGTGAGTATTTAAATCCAATGGAATGGTACAGCTATTGCACGGTATTTGATTTTATGGAGCAAAATTTTAAACATAAAATTAATGGCTTTATTTATTTGCAAACTTCACCTGAAACTTGTTATACAAGGATTGCTAAGCGCAATAGAAAAGAAGAACAGGGTGCGGCATTAGATTATTATACTGATGAATTTAAGTATCATGAAGATTGGTTGTTAGAAAAAAAAGATATTTATCACGAGCGCATTAAAAATGATATTCCCGTGTTAACCTTGGATGGCAACATAGATTTCATTAAGGATGAAAAAAATAAACAAGAGATAATTAGAAAAATTAAATGTTTTATTAATTCGATTCAATTAACGAACAAAAATAATAAATAGATTAATAATAACTCGCTCTAACAAACTTTGGCAATAGCTTTTGCAGTTGTCGCTATTTGAGGTTTTTTATC